>CAYOQB010000001.1:0-27326 GCA_964406035.1 uncultured Solibacteraceae bacterium
TCTGCGTTTGCCAGCCGAGGTCCTGCTGGAAGTCCACGCTCCACTGTTGCGAGTATGGAGTCTTCCAGTTCGGAGCGACAGCGCGCAGGGCCACCGGCGCGGCGGATACCACCGGCACACCGGCCAGCGGATTATCCAGACGCGTGTTGGCAATGCTGACGTTGGTCACGAACGGGGCGGGATTGGTGAACACGTTCTGCTGCAGGATGCCGACCAGGGCCGTATCGAAGAACAGGCCGTATCCGGCGCGCACCGAGGTCCGGCCCTTGCCGAACGGATCCCAGGCAAAGCCGAGCCGCGGCGCGAAGTTCAGGTTGTTCTCGCGCGCGATCTTGTTGCCGTAGGGCGAGTTCACTCCCGCAATGATGATTCCGTTGCCGGGATCGCCCGTTCCGGGAATGCGGTTGCCGGTGGCGGGATCGATCTGAAACGCCCGCGCGGGATTGTAAAGCGAAGGATCGAAGTTCGTCAGTTGGTTGTTCGCTTCGAAGGGCTGCCGGAAGTTCGAGTAGCGGATGCCCATGTTCAGGGTGAAGTTGCGAGTGATACGGAAGTCATCCTGCAGGTAGCCCTCAAAGGAGTGCTGCCGCAGATCCGGCGAGAGATCGACGGAGGTCTGCGAGAAGCTGGCCGCGAAGCCGTTCAGGAAGTTCGCCCAGGCTTGCGAGTACGGATTCGTCCCAGCGGGACGCGGGGCGTTGGTGAAGGAGAACGAGCCGGCGTTCGCGCCCGCGGCGTTCTCCACCTTCCGGTAGTAGTTCCAGGCGAAGCCGGCCTTTACCGTGTGGCGGCCGAGAACGGCGGAGAAGTTGTCGAAGATGTTGTGATTCGTCGAGAAGTTGTTGTAAGGACCGAAGCTCGTGATCGAAGTTCCGCTGGTGAAGGCCAGGCTCGGAATGCGGCCCAGCGTATTGGTGAACGGCAGCGGAATCCGCACGTTGGGCGAGTTGGCCGCGTTCACCAGGCCGGTAGGCGTCGAGAAGATGCCGCCCTTCGAATAGGAATAGCCGCCTTCGTTGTACATGCGCGGCGAAATCGTATAGGTTCCACGTCCCACGAAGGTCTTACCGGGCGAGTTGGTTTCCGTGATGGAAACGCCGGGCATGAACACGTTTGTGAACAGCCCTCCGGGCTCGATGGTGGGAATGTTGTCCTGCAGGAACCGGCCGTACAACTGCAGCCGGGACCCGAAGTTCTGATCAACGCGGATCATCTCCTGGCGCGAATTGAAGACACCGCGCAGGGGCACGAACAGCGAGTTGATCGTGGATCCGTTGCCCGGCGCCGGAAGTTGCGAGAACACGTCCTGGATATAGGCGCGTGCGGCCGGATTGATATTGGTGATGGTGGTCGCCGTCTGGGTGCAATCGCCGTTGGGGCCGACGCACACCGGCTGCGAGAATACGCCGCGCAGCTCGTTGGCGGTGGGCAGGATGACTTCCGCGGCATTGAAATTCACCACGCGACGGAATTCCTGGCTCCAGAAGAAGAAGGTCTTGTTGCGGCCGTCGTACAGCTTGGGGATCCACACCGGACCGCCCAAGGTGTAACCGAAGTTGTGGTAGCGGAGAGGCGGGCGCGGGGCCTTGCCATCCGGACCCGGACGCAGGTTGCGGTTGTTGAAGAAATTGTTGGCGTTCAGGTTGTTGTTGCGCCAAAACTCGTACGCGGTGCCGTGGAACTGGTTGGTTCCCGAACGGGTAATCACGCTCATTTGACCGCCGGCGGCGCGCCCAAACTCAGACGAATACGCCGACCGGACGACGCGCACTTCCTCGATCGCGTCTACGCTGGGGTAATTGATGATGGTCAGGTTGCTGCCGCGGTCCAGAATGTCCGCGCCGTCCACCGTCCAGGCATTGGCGCTCTGGCGCTGGCCGTTCACCGAGAACGCCACCAGATTGTTGCCGCCGGTCGGGTTGGTGGTCCCGACGAACATCGAATCCGCGGTGTTCGAAACCACGCCGGGCTGCAGCGCGAGCAATTGCGCGAAGTGGCGATTGTTGAGCTGGAGTTCGCGCACCATGGTGCCCGAAATCAGGCCGGATTGCTGCGCGTTCTGCAATTCCACCTGCTGCGCCTGAGCCTCGACGGTGACTTCCTGAGCCACGTCACCGACTTCCAGTTCGAGGTTGATGGTCAGGCGCTCATTGACGTTCAGCTCAATGCCCGCCTGGGTGGCGCGCTTGAACCCCGGCGCCTCGGCGGTAACCGAATACCGGCCGACGGGCAGCAGCGGGGCGACATAATTCCCCGAAGCATCGGTGGTGAGCGTACGAATGACCTGGTTACGGTCAATCGCGGTCACAGTCACCTTCGCATTCGGAATGACCGCGCCGGACTTGTCGGCAACGGTGCCAAAGATACTTGCGGTCACTTCCTGGGCTGGCATGGTCACTGCCAGCGCAAGCAGACACAGGACTCCAATTCCGAGCCATTGGCGCCCGGACGTACGTACACTAAATTCCATAGAGAAACCCCCAGAAGCTATCTGCTTCGATTCTGTTACAGGATACCAGAACAGGCTTATGCGGTTGGAACGGACGGAGTGTCCGGACTTGACATCTGTTGCAGCCAGGCTGAGGTTTCCTGCCAGGAGCGAACGCCGGCAGTGGCGCCCAAGGCGGTGACGGAGAGCGCGCCCACCGCATTGGCGATCCGGGCGCACTCCTCGGGCGGGAGACCGCGCCCGTGCGCCGCCAGGAAGCCGCCGGCGAAACAGTCCCCTGCCCCTGTCGTGTCAATCACTTGCACTGGCAGACCCGGAATCCGTAGGCTGCCGCCGGGTTGCACCAGGTCGCATCCGGCGGCGCCACGCTTCAGCAGAACGGAGGCCACGCCGGCATCCACGAGGCGGCGAGCGGCTTCAGCGCTATCCTCAACATTCGTAAGGTGGCAGGCTTCCATTTCATTCGCAAACAGGAAGTCGGCAAGCGGGAGGCAGGGTCCGAGAACTGTAAGCCATTCGCCTTTGGAGTCCCAGCCGGTGTCGATCGATGTGGTCCAGCCTCGCGACCGTGCTTCGGCCAGCATCGCCGGGGCGGCGCGGCGCAGTCCGGGGACCGAGAAGATGTTGGCGACGTGCAGGTGGGAAAAGCCCTGCGGCACCGGTTCGGGTTGTGAGTAGGCCTCAAGGCTCGCGCCGGGAGCGTGGAGGAAGGATCGCTGACCGCCGGCGCCAACCAGCACGACCGTCGCGGCGGAGGGGAGCGAGGAGATGCGGACGTGGCCAAGCTGGACGCCTGCCGAGCGGAGGCATTCGGAAATTCGATCGCCGGCTTCGTCGCTTCCGATACTGCCCCAGAACGCGGCGGAAGCGCCGAGCTTCGCTGCGGCAAAGGCGGTGTTGGCGCCGTTTCCGCCCAGGCCGGTTGTAATGCGGTCGACCCAAACGGAAACTCCCCAGCGGATTTCGTCAACCGGGCGGACCAGCGTGTCCCATGCGGCGTTGCCCGCGCACAGGATGCCGCTCACTGCAACGCGCCTCCGGCGAGATTCTCGATGAACGCGGTTTCCATCGGCCAGCGTCCGAAAACAGAGGCGCCGCGCTGCTCGAAGGCGCCGCCCGCAAGAAGTCCGCTGAAGTCAGCGGGGTTGGGCTTCTGGTTCTCGCGTTCCAGCATCTTGCGCAGCAGACCGGTGGTCTCGGCGAGTTGATCGCGCAACTTCGCGGCCGCCGAGGGGGACTGGCAGGCGATTTCGACGGTCATCTGGAGGCGATCGCCGGAAGGTCCTATGGCGAAGACGGTGCGTTCCGCCTCGGCCAGCGCGTTGACGAAGGCTCGGGTGCCGGGCGGCGGGTCCGTGAGACTCTGGAAAACGGCGCCAGGGGCGAGAATCCAGACCGGCTCGGCCGGAAGCTGCGGACGGGCGTCGCGGGGACGGCTGGAGATCGCTTCGGCGGCCCAGGAATCCGCGCTGACGGCCAGCGCCATCACGTCGTTGCGGAGCGGCAGAAAGGTAATGAAGCGGTCGGGCTGGGTGGCCGGAACGCGGCAGAAACTCAGCCGGCACTGCCCTCCGGCGCTGTTGGCGTAGTTGATGATCTTGCGCCAGTCGAAGCTGCCTCGCAGAACGAAGTAATTGGCTTCCTTGGTCACGAGGGCGGCGACGCCTTCCAGGTCGCTGAGGTAATCAAAGCCGGTCTGCTGGACGAACTGGCTGTATTCGAGGTCCTGGGTGGACTTGGATCCGGCGATCAGGCCCAGTAAGCCGCCCTCGCGCAGGTCGGCGACATCGATGTAAAACAGGGTCCCCTGGCGTTCCGGAAGCAGCGCCACGAGGTCGGCGGGGGTGGAAGCGCCGCGATCCCGCCACCACGCCGCGAACGCCAGCAGGCCTCCGCAAAGGGCCATTACGGCGAAGGCAAGCTGCCAGGGCCTGATGCGAAAGCGGGGTGCCGAAGCCACACCCGAAGGTTACACCGGGGTCAAAGCGCCTGTCATCTGGCGGCGTAGCGCGATATAGCCGTCCAGGTCGCGCATCATCCGGTGGAACTGGCCGATATCGAGGGACTGCGCGCCGTCGCTCATGGCCTTTTCGGGGCAGGGGTGGACCTCCACCATCAAGCCGTCGGCGCCAATGGCGACGGCGGCGCGCGACAGCGCCGGCACCAGGCCGCGCTTGCCGGTGGCGTGGCTGGGATCGACGATCACCGGCAGATGCGTCAGTTCCTCGAGCACGGCGACCGCGACAATGTCGCAGGTGTTGCGGGTTGCGGTTTCGAAGGTGCGGATACCGCGCTCGCACAGGATCACGTTGGGATTGCCGTGCGCCACCACGTACTCGGCGGACATCAGCAGTTCGCGAATGGTGGAGCTGAGGCCGCGCTTCAGCATCACGGGCTTGCCGCAACGGCCCAGCGACTTGAGCAAGGCAAAGTTCTGCATATTGCGCGCGCCCACCTGCAGGATGTCGGCGTAGGACGCGACGAGTTCGACGTCGCGGTCGCTCATCACCTCGGTGATGATGCCCAGACCAGTCTCGCGGCGGGCGCGGTCCAGCAGCTTCAGCCCGTCCTCCTCCAATCCCTGGAATTCATACGGGGAAGTCCGCGGCTTGAATGCGCCACCGCGCAGCAACTGCGCGCCACCCGCGGCAACGGCGTACGCCGTCTCCAGAATCTGCCGCTCGCTTTCCACCGAGCAGGGACCGGCCATGACCACGAAGTCATCCCCCCCGATCTCGCTGTCGCGGACGCGGATGCGGGTGTCCTCGGGCCGAAACTCACGGCTGACGAACTTGTAGGGCGCGGAGATGCGGACCGCGTTTTCCACCTGGGGCATGGCTTCGATGCTTTCCAGGCAAGGCGTGACGTCGCCCACGCCGACGACTCCGATGACCACGCGTTCTTCGCCCTCAATGGAGTGGATTTTGTAGCCGAAATCGCGGACGCGCTCGCAAACCTGGTCGATTTCCTGGCGCGTGGAATGCCGCCGCATGGAGATGATCATGACAGCACTAGCGTAGCTTCACGATCGCATGTTTGTCAATTGGAATCATCGAGATAGCAACACCACCTTGCGGTAGTGTATAGCTACCGCAGTTCCTGCGTGGGGGAGTCGGAGTGCGGCGGCACTCCGACTTTCAGTAGACCTTCGTAAATCTGCCGGGCAGAGTTGATCTGAAAGGCTTTAAAGCTGGGCGAGTAGTTGCGGAACCAGACGTACAACTCGCGGGTGACGGCGTTGTATCCGACCGAGGCGATCTGGCTCAGCCGGACTTCCGTATCCGGAAGGTTGACGATCGGATCTTCCATGGCAGCTACTGGTTGGGGGATCGCTGACCCTCGCGAGCCAGGCGGACCTTGGCGTTTTCCAGCTTGCGGTTGACCTTGGCGATCTCGCCGGAATCGCGGTCGGCGGGCGAGCTGGATTCCCATTCGCGCAGCGAGAGCTGCCACTGCGCCACCGCTTCCTTCAGCTTGCCCTGCTTCAGGTAGACATCGCCCAAGTGGTCGTGGACGGTGGGGTCGCGGGAGACGCGTTCGAGCGACCGCTTCAGGTAATCCTCGGCTTCCTCGTACTTGCCCAGGCGATAGTAGGCCCAACCCAGGCTGTCGAGGTAGGCGCCGTTGAAGGGCTCGCGTTCGACGGCCTGCTGGATGAGCTTCAGGGCTTCCTGCAGCCGCTCGCCGCGATCCGCCAGCATGTAGCCGAGGTAGTTCATTGCGGCGGCGCTCTCGGGATTCACCTTGAGCACTTTCCGGAACTCGGCTTCAGCCTGGTCGTGCTTTTTCTGTTTCTCGAAGAGAGCGCCGCGCATGAAGTGGACGGTTTCGCGCTCGTCGTCGGTCTTGGACATCCGCTCCGCCGCGTCGATCTCGCGGGCGGCGTCTTCATAACGCTTGGCCTTATCGTAGATCTGAGCCAGCGTGATGTGCGTTTCGCGGTCGTCCTTGCCATCGAACAACTGCTTCACGTCGGCGATGGCGGCATCAGTCTTGCCGGTTTCGGAATAGATGCCGGCGCGGACCAGGCGCACCAGCCGGTCATTCGGAAACTTCTTGAAGGCGGCGTCGGCTTCCTGCTCGGCTTTGACAAATTCCTTGGCCAGGCGGTAGGTGTCGGCGATCTGGGCGGCGGAGCGGGCGGCGGTGTCGGAATCGAGCTCCGCGATCTGCTTGTAAGTATCGACGGCGAGTTGCGTCTGTTCGGTGTTGCGGTACATCTGCGCCAGCCGCTCCATCAGCAGTACGCGGTTCTGGCGCTCGGCCTGATTGTAGCTGCGCTTGGCGGTTTGCGTCAGCATGTCCTTCATCAGGTTGATGCCCTGGGTGAACTTGCCTTCGGCTTCGTATAGGTTGACTTCGTTGTAGCGAACTTCCAGGTTGTTGGGATCGAGTTCGCGAGCCTTGTCGGCGGCGGCGCGGGCTTTCTCCCATTGGCGCTGCTGGCGGTAGATCTGCGAAAGGCGGAGGTGGCTCTGGACGTCCCGTGGTTCCTCGGCGGCAAGTTCGGTGTAGATCTTCTCGGCTTCCTCCAACTGATTGGAGAACAGCAGGTCCTGGGCCAGGGCGCGCTTCAACTGCGGGGCCTGGCTGGGGGCCAGCTCGATGGCTTTCTTGAGGGTCTCGGCCGCGAGGCTGAACTCCCGCATCTGCTCGTAGGCTTCGGCGAGGGCGGCGAGGCTGCGGGCGGAGGGGTTCTTCGCCGCAACTTTCTCCAGCAGCTCGGAGGCGCGCTTGTTGTCGCCCAGGTCGGCGTACACCTGCGCGAGCCCGCTCATGGCGTCTTCGTTTTCCGCGTCCAACTCCAGCGCCTTCTTGTAAGCCTTCTCGGATTCGACGGAATTCTGGCCGACCTTGTGCAGGCGGCCGAGCATCAGCCAACTGGCGCCGTCCTTGGGATCACGCTCGACGATCCTGGCGTACTGCTCGGTGGCTTTCTTGAGCATGTTCTCGTCAAGGCGGTTGCCCTGGGAGTCGCCGATCATGCGGGTGTAGATGCGCGCCAGAATGCGCCGTTCGTTCAGGTCCTCGGGGTTCTGGCGGAGCGCTTCCTCGCTTTCGCTGACGGCGGAGCGGAGGCGTCCAGACTGGATATAGAGATCGGAGAGTTCCTCGGCGATGAAGCTGGCGTTGGGATCGGTCTTCAGCGCGAGCCGCAGGTTTTCGATTGCCTTGGTGAAGTAGTCGCCGCGGTTGCCATAAACGCCGGCGAGTTCCGAATACAGACGGCCGAGCGAATAGTAGTAATAAGAAGAGCTTTTGTCCTGCTTGGGTTTCTTCGTTTCAGCAGGCTGGCCGAAGGCCAGGAAAGCCCCTGGCAAAAGAATGGCCATGATGCGGCGCTGCCGGCTCCAGATGCTCGTCAATCGAATCATCCGAACTCACTTTCCGCCCCGGCTGCGTACCGGGACACTGATCCCTGGACCTAGTATAACCCTGCTGTAACAGGCTGTTACGATAACCCGGTGGAGCGTTCGCTGGTCGCTGTCGTGGGCCCCACCGGGTCCGGCAAAAGCTCGTTTTCCCTGGCTCTCGCGGAGGCGTTGGACGGCGAGATCGTGAACTGCGACTCGCTTCAGGTGTACCGCTGGTTCGACATCGGCACGGCGAAACTGACCGAAGCCGAACGTCGCGGGGTTCCTCACCACCTGATGGACGTGCTGAACGCCCAGGAGGTTTTCACCGCGGGCGAATATGCGCGGCGCGCCGCCGCGGCGATCGAGGAGATCGCCGCCCGGGGCAAGCTGCCGGTGGTGGCCGGAGGAACGGGTTTTTATCTGAAAGCGCTGCTGGAGGGACTGTCGCCCGCGCCGCGGCGGGATGAGGAGTTGCGGACACGGCTGGCGCGGCGCCCATCGGAGGTGCTGCACCGAATGCTGCGGCGCTGGGATCCGGACGCGGCGGCGCGGATCCACGCCAACGATCGCAACAAGCTGGTCCGCGCGGTGGAAGTTTGCCTGCTCGCGCGGCGTCCGCTGACCGAGGTACATCGGGAAGCGCGCCGCCCGCTGCAAGGATTTCGCGTTCTGAAGATCGGGCTCAACCCGCCCAGGGCGGAGTTACGAAGCGCGATTGATGCTCGCGTACAAGAGATGTTCGCTTCGGGGCTGGTGGAGGAGGTTCGCGGGATTTTGGCGCGCGGCTGCACCGGCACGGAAAAACCTTTCGAGGCAATCGGCTACCGGCAGGCGCTGGCGGTGGCACGCGGCGCCCTAGGCGTGGCGGAGGCGATCGAGTCGACGCAAATCGAGACCAGACAATACGCGAAACGGCAGATGACATGGTTCCGCCGGGATCAGGATGTTCGCTGGCTGCACGGATTCGGCCATCGTCCGGAAACGCGACAAAGCGGTGTCCGATTGGTGCACGATTGGGAAAAACATTTCGACCACATTTCGTGAGCGTGTTTTTTCGACGAGCGGCGGAACAAACTTCAAGATCGTCCGTATAAGCCTGTGTGAGGCCGGTAGAGCCTCGAAAGCAACCAGGAGCAAGTCAAGCACATGAAGTTCAAAACTCTCTCTCTCACTCTCGCGACTTTGGCATTCAGCGCGATTTCGTTCGCCGCGACTTCGCACAAGGTAACTCTCTTTCAGCCTTCACTGGTGAACGGGCAGGAACTGGCGCCCGGCGAGTACAAGGTTGTGGTCGACAACAACAAAGCGGTTTTCTCCAGCGCCGGCAAGCAGAAGCTGGAAGCTCCCGTGAAACTGGAGACCGCCGACGAGAAGTTCTCCAGCACGTCCGTCCGTTACCAGAATGGCGACGGCAAGTACCGCGTCCGCGAAATCCGCGTGGGCGGATCGAAGACGAAGCTGGTGTTCGACAACTAAGACGAATCCACATTCCTCCGGTGACCGCGAAGGGCGGGATTGCGATCCCGCCCTTTGTGTTTCCGTTCGCGCGGTCTCGTAAACTGGAAGCATGAGAATCGCCGCGGCGGCTGTCTGGTGTTCGCTGGCGGCGGCACATTCGCTTGCCGCGCAGACGGTGCTGGTGCTTCCGTTCTTCAACGAGTCCGGCGGCAGTCACGACTGGATCGGCGAAAGCATTTCCGAGACTCTGTCGGAGGTGCTGGCCTCGAATGACCTGTTCGTGGTGGATCGCGACGATCGCGCGCTGGCGTACCGCCGGCTGGGAATCCGCGAGTACTCGCGACTGACGCGCGCCTCGGTGATGAAGACGGGCGAAACGCTGGACGCGGATCTGGTGATCTATGGCGAGTTTCAGGTGCGTCCGGACCCCTCCGGCTCCGGACGGGGCACGCTGCAGATGGCGGCGCACATCCTGAGCTTGCGCGAGGTCCGGCAGGGTCCGGAGTTTTCCGAACTGGGCGCGCTGGAAGATCTGACGACTCTCGAATCCCACCTGGCGTGGCAGACGTTGCAGTATCTGCGGCCGGGCAATCCGGTGAGTGAAGAGGAATTCCGCAGAAGCCGGGCTCCGGTGCGGGTGGAAGCGGTGGAGAGTTACATCCGGGGGCTGATCGCGCCGACGGAGGAAGCCAAGCGCACGCTGTTCGCGCAATCCGCGCGGCTGGACACGCGCTACTCGCAGCCGAACTTTCAGCTGGGCCGCCTGCTCTATCGCAAGGAGGAGTACCGGGCGGCGGCGGACAGTCTGCAGCGGGTGCTTCCGTCGTTTTCCGAGTACCGGGAAAGCGTTTTCCTCCTGGGCCTGTGCCGCTACCACACCGGCGACTTCGCCGGCGCTGAAAAGGCGTTCCAGCAGGTGGCGGCGGTGGTGCCGCTCAATGAAGTTTGGAACAACCTTGCAGCAGCGCAAAGCCGCCGCAACCTGCTGCCGCAGGCTGTGGAGAATTTCAAGCGCGCCGTGGATGGCGATCCCAACGACGCGGGCTACCGCTTCAATCTCGGGTATGTTCTCTGGAAGAAAGGCGATTACGCCGGGGCGAACGAGCAGTTCCGGGCGGCGCTGGAGCGCGCTCCGGACGATGAGGGCATCCGCATGCTGCTGTCGCGCTCGTCGGCCAAGATTTCCCGAAAGGCCTTCGGGCGGGATGAAGGATTGGAGCGGCTGAAGACGGAATATGAAGAACGCGCCTACCGCACGCTGAAATCGATCCTGTCGCCGGGCAAGGCGCCGGATTGAGCCCGCCCGGAAAAAATGTATCCTTTCATCAAAGGAAACGTCCAAAGCTAACATGAAACCGATCGCGATTCTGCTTGCATCCGTGTGTCTTCTCCCGGCCGAGCCGCTGGTGTGGCGCATCGACAGTTCCCATTCCGCGGCGCAATTCGCCGTGAAGCACATGATGGTGTCCACGGTGCGCGGCAGCATGGGCAAGGTGAGCGGGACCGTCACTTATGACTCGGCCAACCCGAATGCCAGCAAAGTGGAAGCGGTGATCGACGTGGCGGGGCTGAACACCAACGACGCCAAGCGCGACGCGCACTTGCGCAGCGCGGATTTCTTCGATGTGGAAAAGTTCCCCACGATGACCTTCGTTTCGAAGAAGGTGGAGGGATCCGGGGGCAAGCTGAAGGCGACGGGCGATCTGACGATCCACGGCGTAACCAAGGAAGTGGTGCTGGACATCGATGGTCCGATGCCGCCGATCAAGGGTCAGAACAACTCGATGCGCTCCGGCGCCGCGGCGACGGCAAAGATCAACCGGAAGGACTTCGGCATCAACTGGAGCCGCAATCTGGATTCGGGCGGCGTGGTGGTGAGCGACGAAGTGACGGTGACGATCGACGTCGAACTGGTTCACGCTCCGCCGCGGCAGTAAGTCGCGCTGAATCTTAACGGCGCGATGTAGCCTTCAAGTCGCGGGCTACGGTCGCGCGGGGGGCAAGCTCCACGCGTTCGCCCGCGGCGATATAGGCTCGCATTGCTTCGGGGTCGATGCGGCGCGCGTCCTCAACGCCTGTTACTCCCACAATCCTGTACTTGCCGGGCGGGACGCCGCTGAAGGAAATTGCGCCCTCCGAACCGGCGTTCGCGGACAGCAATCCGCGGAAGTCTTGCGGAAGTGGATCGGGCGCGAGCAACACCACACCGGGCCCCGCCGGACTTCCCTGGCTATCGCGCAGGGTTCCGGTGAATCGGGCCGCTTCTCTGGAGATCTTCAAGTGCAGCACGCCGCCGCGCGTTTCGAACCAGTCGACGACTTCGCGGTTATCGTGTTCGGCCGAAATCAGATAGGTGTCCTCGGGCAGATTGACTCGAAGGCGAAAGCGTCCGGGGTAAATCTTGAGGTCCTTGGAACCGCGATCCGCCAGGCGAAGCTGGAGGGTCTCCGTGACGCGCGAGTCCCGCCCGGACGGTTGGAGCGTGACCAGCCCGCGCGGCGAAGGGCGCTCGTCGTCTTTCTCCTCCACCACGAGCTTCAGGGTGATTGCCCGTTCCAGGTGCAGCACGCCGGCGGAAACGTCCGATTTGCCAATCGTGAACTCTGTGCGGGCGAAAGCACGTTCCTCGAGACCCATCCCCTCGACGGCGGTGAGCAAGTACTCACCCGGAGCGAGCGAACAGACCTGGAACCTGCTATCCGCCGCGACGCGGCCGAAAGCGACGTTATCCGCAATGGACGTTCCGGCATGCTGCCATTTCCGTTGGACTGATATTCCTACATCGGCGGAGGCGGCGCCCACGACGCTCGCTTCCACGCAATGGCGGCGTCCTTTCCTGGTTTGAATGTCCACGCCCTCCCTCACTTCCGCGCCCTGGATGGTGATGGGTGAAGCTTGCGAGAGCTCGTCCGCGTTGGGGTGAAAGGCCGGCAAATCGAGTCCTGCGGCCGGCGGCGGCGTATTCAGCGGCCGGCGCGGCTCGTAGGTACCGACGTGATAAGTACCCGGCGCAAGGGTGGGGATAAAGTAATCGCCCTGTTCGTCGGTGGTGACGAGAGTCCGGAACTGGAATCTCACCTGTCCGTGCTCATACTCGCGGGCCCAGGCACCGACTTTGACGCCTTTGACGGGACGTTTGTCCTCGTCGATGACCCGGCCGCGAATGCCACCGGCCTTCTGAAGCAAAAGCTGGACGCGTACGGAGCCCGCCCTGGCATTGAGCTTCACTATTTGGATCTCATTCCCAGGCACCTGCCTGTATTCAGGCTTAGAAGCGAAAATCCGGTATTCACCGGGCTCCAGGTCGGCGAAGGCGAACTCCCCCTTCTCCCCGGTCATCGTGTTCGGCGACGGCGCCGAGCGGAACTGCGCGGGCGCATAGAGGTAGACCTTGGCAGCGGGAAGCGGCATCCCGTTGCTCACGTCGAGAACGCGCCCAGTGATGCCAATGTTCTCGCGGTCCTGTGCGGGCGCATGCAGGACAGCCGCGAAAAGCGCTGCGCACAGCCTGGCACTTTGCATAGCCCCGTACACCTCCGAACTTTGCTTACTGATTCAGAATCTATTGGTTCAGTTGGTCACTTACAAGCACCTTCGCCCCATCCGGTGACATTCACGTTATTGGTGACGAGCGGCCCGATTTGTGATGCACAGTCTCCGCGCGGGTGAGACGGAACATCACCGTTACGCGCGGGAACAGGCGAGGAGATCCCAAGCATGACCGAACAGGAAAAGCGAACGGTAGAAAGCGTCACACAGAAACTGGAGCGGGCGGGAGTCTCGCTGCAGGGGATCGTGAAAGCGTACCGGAAGATCCACACGACGAATCCGCCGGGATTCGAGTTCGAGTGTTCCGATTCCAACCTTCTGTTCAAGCGGGTGCTGGAGAGCGGACGTTTCGGCCCCGACACGCGCAAGACGCTGTACAACTTCGTTGCCGGCAGCAATGCCCGCCGGGCGGGTTACCACAGCAGCTTCCGGATGCCGGGCAAGTTCGACGTCCTGCACATCCAGATCGGCGACAGCAAGTGTGAGGTGCACATTGACGCGGTTGGGATCGTCACCGGGCGCGATGAGAACGGCAACATTTTCGACTTGAGCAAAATCGTGGAGCATTGGGAAGTGGATCTGCGGCCAGAGATGGGCGCGCTGAAGAACTTTGACCTGACGGTGCTACGAGGGAAGTCGGAACTGACCGGGACCAAGGAACTTGGCGTGATGGTCGGCTACACGAAGCGGTTCTGACGAGCACCCTACCGCCTTCTCAAGTGCATTAGTCTTGCGACGCAGCTAGAATTTGCAGCACGTGGCGCTTGCCGTGCAGTACGCGGAGCACGCGAATAACGTCGGGCTGCCGCCGAACGTAATAGATTCGCAAGTCTTCGAAGCCTGGAATCGGCCACGAACGAAGTCCTTGCAGCTTCGGATTCTCCACCCGGACTGGAGATCCGATTCCGGGCTGGTGCTGAATCTGGTGGAAGGCCTCCTCCACTGCAACCGGGAATCGCTCCGCCGCCCGATAGGCTTGCTCGTCGATCAAGTATCCGACCTGAAGGATGAGGTCGCGGCGCGCCGCGGGTCGAACGACGATCGTCATCCCCGCTTCAGACGTTTGGAGAGCAGGGCCGCGGCTTCGCCTTTCAATTCCGACCAAAAGGCCTGATCCGCCTCGAGGTCTTCTCCGCCGGACTCGAGCCCTTCCAGAAGCAAAGCTTCCAGACGCTTGTTCGCTTCCGCTTCCTGTGCATCGCGGATTAGCGAGCGCACGTATTCGCTTGTGTTCCCAAAGCCCTTGGTTCTCACCTGGCGATCGATGAAGTCACGCAGCGATTCTGGAAGTGAGATGGTAAGCGTCGTCACCTGTAAGTGGCCTCGCGCTCAGGATAACACCTGTTAGGAACTGTTCTCAACAGTTGTTAGCAGGGGGCCTGCCGGACGATAAGCCGGTTTCTGTGCCCGGCCTCGCGGCCGGGTGGCAGCCATTCCTCTAGGCCGCCGGTTACCCGGACGGCTCATCAGCAACCTACCCGGGAGTCGTAACGGAGCGGGTCACTCCTGCTCCCCTATTTGGTCTTGCTCCGCATGGGGTTTGCCCTGCCATCCGCGTTGCCGCGGACGCGGTGCGCTCTTACCGCACCTTTTCACCCTTACCCGGCTGTGACACCGGGCGGTATATTTTCTGTGGCACTTTCCGTGAAATCCGCTTTGAGCGAATCCCCCCGGCCGTTAGCCGGCATGCTGCCCTGTGGAGACCGGACTTTCCTCCCCGGCACGACCTTGCGATCGCACCGCGGCGGCTGCCTGTCCGGCAGGCCCTGCATTCATTATCGCGTGTCGCGTGCCGGGGAGGTGAATAGAAACAGCGGGGCGCCGTCCGGATTGGGGAGGGGGGCTTGACGGAGGGGGAATCGGGAGCCCACCAGCAGGTCCCGCCAATCGCGCGGGGCGGCGGGCCGAACGACTCGCGTGCCGGAGCCGCGGCGGCTCTCGACCAGTCCATCAGACGCGAGCTGCTCGTAGACGGAGATCACGGTGTTGCGCGAGACGCCCAGTTCGCGGGCCAGGGCTCTTGTGGACGGGAGACGAGCGCCGTTTGGCATCGCGGCAATGCGCTGCCGCAGTTCCACGGCCAGTTCCCGGCTGAGCGTTTTGCGCAGAAGTGGACCCCTTTCGTCCCGCAAGTGGTTCTTTCCTTTTGTACCTGTTTCGGACATGATGCTCAAGGAGGTGCATTGTGTTCTCTGGAGGCTACGCCACCATCTACGTTTCGGACATGGACGCTTCGGTCCGTTTTTACACAGAGACGCTGGGAATGAAGCTGGAATACCGGTTCGGGAATCACTGGGCGCTGGTGCACGCGGGCAAGGGCCTGAGCATCGGTATTCACCCGGCGAGCGAAGAGCGGCCGGCGGGTCGCAAGGGCTCCATTCACCTTGGGCTGGAGCTGAACGGATCGATCGATGACGCGGTCCGCGAGCTGGAGTCGAGAGGAGTGCGGTTTTCGGGACCGGTGATCCGGGATAAGGCGGGTAACTTTGTGTCGTTTTGCGATCCGGACGGGAATGTGATTTACCTGGCGGAGATGAATGTCGCTCATGTAAGCCAGGGCGAGGGCGAATACACGCACGCCTGAGGCTTGCGAGCAATTCCTCCGATCGGTTCCTTCCGATCGGTGCCTGGCACCACCAGGCACCGCCGGGGCAGGCCGGGTTTTCACTGGCAGGTTGAGTCCGAAGCAACTTGATGAGATTAGACGCCTCACCAAGAGTTGATTCAATGAGTAGTAACGAGTTAGGAGGATTCCAATGGTGAAAAAACTTATGGCTTGGGCACAGCTACTGTTGATGGCTGTTGCATTGACTGGAAATCTGGTCTCGATAGCACTTGCCGAAGATATGGAAGAGTACGGATGCAAGGACAGCTTCTGCTGGAATGCGCCGTGGATTTGCCGAGAGAGGCACGGTTCAAGCTGCAGTTGTGGAGTTTACTGGTGTGGCTCATAGATTGCAAGTGGCCGCACTTCTTCTCGTCGGTGTTGTTTTACAAGCGTGGGGCCAAGGGCAACGGGTTCCATCCTCAGATTACCGGGAGACGTTCCCGCGGCTTGCCGGGGCAAAAGCAGAAGTGCATGCGGACCTTGTGTTTCAGATTCTGGACGGATCGCCTGGAACCCCCGCGATACGTCAGGTGCTGCTCGATTCGGCGTGGAAAGCGGCGGAACGGGTTCGCGATCCGGTTCCGCTTTCCGCGAACTTCGCAACCGTGGATTCGCGGGAGGCGGTTGCCCTGCATTACCGAAAGCGTGCCGTGGATGCTCTTTCCATTCGGCTCGAAGTCGTGAATCGTTTCTTGGAAATCGATGCGCGCGAAGCACTTCAACGATTCCAGGCAATCGAGCTGTCCCGCGGCGAAGCGGCGGACTGCGCGAGTCCGGTCGCCGTCGACTATGCGCGCTATTACCAGGTCGCGTCGGCAGTGCTGTCCCGCGCATTCCGGCCGCAGGACCGAGCGCGTGGCGAGGATGTCGCGTTCGCCCGGAGAGTAGCTTCCGCCGTTCCGGGCGTTGTGGGGCTGGGACCGTGGCTGCAATTCTTGGCCGGCCCGGGTCTGACACCGAGCGCCCGCCAGGACGCTCTGAACATTTCAATTGCCGCCGTGATGGCGGCCCCGGTTTCGGACCGCGATTTATCGATTGCGGAGTCGCGGGACAGGCTCATGGAGCGTTTGGAATCCGCGATGAGGTCGGCGTCCGCAGCGGGTGGGCTCGCGGGCTTGTACCGCCATATTCTCGGTCGTGTGTTTGCGGTGCCCGTGTGTGCGGAATCCGCGATAGAGGACGAGCGGGGTTCCAGTTCGATCGAAAAGCGAATCGCGTTCTTCAACAGCGTTCTGCGCCCGTTTGCCTCTCCGCCGGCTGCGCTCAACCGAACCGACTTCCGCATTGATGTATCTCGTGTCGCGGCGCGCCGGACCGCACTCCCGATGTTGCCGTTTCTTCACCTGCTCGACAACCTTACTGCTTACCGTCACGGACTGCGAGCGGTGGCGCCGGGCCGCCGTGCCGCAGTGGATCCAGAAGCCTGGGGAATCGGCGTCACGGAATTCATTCACCGGTTGGACAGCCTTCGTCCCGAACCGAGAGCTTCTGCCGCCGAAAGGGCTGCTCTGTTTCATCAGCGTGCTTCGTTTTACCTTTACTTGCTGGATTTGCTGCCCGCCGGCGACCTGGAGAGGAGAGCGGTGGATCGCATGGTAGCGCTGCTGGAAACAGACGATATCAAGAGCGAGAGTCCTGGTGAGTGGATGGGCAAAGTTGGGGCGGTACTGATGCTCACGCGGCTCGTCGCGCCGGACGAGCAGGCCCGGATCGACGATCTGCGGAAATCCGGGAAGATCCCGGGGATGCTGCCGCGGGAAGATCCGTCGGCGATTCTCGACCGATTACGAAAGTCGCGGGACCGGGAACTCGCGATGTATGCGGAGTTCGAAGAGAAGTTCCCCGTACCTTACAGATTGCCGTGGTGAGGGACGTTCGCCCTCACCACGCGTTCATGGCTGCTGCCGCGGAGGCTCACACGCGGTTCGCGCTGCGTGAGGGCTTGCCCTTGCCCGCGGCCTGCTCCTTGCCGAACGCTCCGGCGACCTTCGACTGCGCCGGCATTGTGTCGAAGTTGTTGCGGACCGCTTCCATCTTCTGCGCCGAGGATTTCTTGCCCTTCTTGCTGGAGACGCCCTGGCGGCCGTTCGAATCGGGGCTCGCCTGGCTGTCCAGATCGTTTTCCGCGGTCAGCGGATCGTTGCGTTTCTCGGTGACCTTGGTGTTCGTGGTCCGGGCGGCGCCGTTGGCCTTGGCGGCGGATTTCGGAGCGGCCGAGCCGGTTTTCTTCAGGCGCTCCTCGGCAGCCTTGGAGCGGCTGCCTTTGCCGCGCGGCGTTCCGGGGTCCTTGGGTCCGGTATCGGTGCGGCGCTCCCGCACCTGTGCTTCCGTATACTGCTGCTTCTCCACGTGGTGAATCACATCCTGGCCCATGGGATCGCGGCCGCGGAGCTTGTAGTGGTCGGGGTTCACTAAGATTTTCTTGCTCATCGCCGCAGTTCCCGGCAGTCCAGTGGCCATTCGCGTGTCGGAGCGCACCACGCGGGCAGGCTGTAAGAAGGGGCAGCAGAATTGCATCAGCAAATCCGACGAAACAAGGAGACATCCATGAGAATCGCCGGATGGGCGGCAGCCCTGTACCTGATTGGCGGGATGTTCGCGCAGACTCGCGACGCGCAACCGACCAAGGACGATTGGGAAGAAATCAACTTCGAGTTCGATTCCGCCGTTCTTTCCGACGGTTTTCCGAGCCTGCTGCGGCTGGCGGAGCTGCTGGAGCGCAACCCGGCATACCGAGTTCGTGTGGAAGGACACGCCGATCACCTGGGCTCTCGCGCGTACAACGAGAAGCTGGGACTGGCGCGAGCCGCGTCGGTCCGCGACTTCCTGGTGAAATATGGGGCGCGCGGTGCACAAATTACCACGGGAACGCGCGGATCGGCTGCTCCCGCGGACCCCAACGCAAAGCCGGGGTACAGCCGCACGGATGTCGCGCGGTGGAGAAACCGGCGAGTGGTGCTAACGGTCACAGACGATCAGGGCCGGGTGGTGAGCGCCGGCGGTCCGGGCGATGCCATCCGCGCGATGGCGCAAGGCGGTCCGGCGGCGGACTGTTGCAATCAAATCCTGAAGCGGCTAGATCAACTGGACGAAATCACACGCATGTTGCGGCAGTTGGGCGAGCAGAACGCCGAGCTGCGAAAAGAAGTGGACGCGCTGCGGCAGCATCAGCAGGCGATGGAGAGCAAGATGAGTGAGAGGGCGAAGGCAGCGCAATCGCCGCCCACACCGGGAGATCCAGGCCAGCCGGGACAGCCGGGAACGCCCGGCGCTCCCGGGCAACCAGGCACGCCGGGCGCTCCGGGGACGGCGGAACGTCAGGTCGCGGCGGACGCAGGCCAGACCGGGCGGGCGGGGCCGTCGCGATTCGCCATCGTCGCGCCCAACGTCGGCGTGGACGGCGACGGCAACCTGACCTTCAGCGGGCGCGCCCGCTACTTCGCTCCCTTCCGCGAACGCTTCGCGATTCAGGCTCAAGGCGAGTATATGTACTTCCGCAGCCAGCGCGAGGGTCAGTTCGACATCGGCCTGGTGGCGCGCCCGGCCTCGCGTTTTCAAGCAGGCTTATTCTCCAGCTTCAAGCACGTAAACCTGCGCGGCAATCAGGACGGCGGCACGCTGGGGCAGGCCTCGCTGACGCTGGACTACATCTTCCGCTTCGGGCGGATCGGCGCATTTGGATCGAAGAGCTTCCTGGATGGCGCGGTGCTGAACCGCGAGAACGCGAGGCTGGCCAACGGGCGGCGGGCGCTGAACGTGTTCACGGAACGCTACCTGGACGTGCTGGATCAGGTGGGCATCTCTACCACCCTGAGCTTCATTCGCAATTCGTATCTGGAAGGGAACGCCGGGTATCTGCGCAGTGAGGCGGGCGCCAACCGGGCAGGCGGAACATTGCGTTTCGTGTGGCCGGTCCGCGATCTGTTCGCGTTCACCGTGGAGGGCGGCGTCAATGAAACGCTGCTGTCGCGGCAGAACACCGGACGAGTCGTGTTCGGATTCCAGGTTGGAAATTTCCAGCGCCCGCGCGAGTTTCTGGGGGTGGACCATCCCGTGCCGACCGATGTGCCGCGTATCCGGTATGAGTTGCGGGAGCGGACGGTACGCACCGGGAACGCGCCGCCGGTGGCCGACGCGGGGCCGGATCAATTGGGAGTGGAAGGAACTGTCACGCTGAATGGATCGGGCTCGTACGATCCGGACGGGGATCCGATCACGTTTGAATGGGTGCAGGAGGGCGGTCCGGCCGTGCGGCTGGCGGGGGCGAACACGGCGCGTCCCAGCTTCACGGCCGCGCCCGGAGCAACCTATTCCTTCCGGCTGGCGGTTCGCGACGATCAAGGAGGCGAATCGTTCGCTCGCGTGCGGGTGACAGGGCGGGTGGAGGAGCGGGTGCGGATCGCATCGTTCTTCGCCAATCCTCCGGTGATCCGGCGGGGCGACACGGCGCAATTGAGCTGGCGGGTGGAGAACGCGACCGAGGTTCGCCTGGAGCCGGGCGGAGCGGTGGCGGCGACGGGAACCCGCGTGGTGCAGCCGGCGGAGACGACCACGTACCGGCTGATCGCGAGCAACCGCACCAGCACGGAAACCGCGGAGGTGACCATACGGGTGGAGGAGCGTCCGGTACGCTTCCTTTCCTGCTTCGTAGCGCCCGTGAACATCAATCCGGGAGAGAGCGCGGTGATCAACTGGTCGACAGAGGGGGCGCAGAGCGTCACCATCACCGGGATCGGCGTGGTTGGTGCGAGCGGGCAACAGACGGTGACGCCCACGCAGAACACTTCCTATACGCTGACGGCGACCGGACCTGGCGGATCGGCTACTTGCGCATTGAACGTGATCGTCGGGGGCGGGGGTGCATCCGGACTGCCGCGAATCGTACGGTTCTCGGCCTCGCCCATGACCATCAACGAAGGCGAGCAGTCTACCTTGCTGTGGCTGGTGGAAAACGCGGAGACCGTCACCATAAGCGGGTTGGGTCCGGTGGCGCAGGCGGACTCGCGCAACGTGAGTCCGGCCCAGACGACCACCTACACGCTGACGGCAACCAACCGCAACGGGACATCGACGCTGCCGGTGACGATCACGGTGACGCCGCGGCCGCGGGCGCGGATCACGTCGTTTACGGCGGACCCGCCGGAATCGCCGGCGCCACTCACGGACATCCGGCTGCGGTGTGAAGCAACGGGGGCGCGCGAGATTTTCCTGGTGGGCGTGGGACCGCTACCGCCGGGGCGCGCGCTGGTGGTGGTGCGGCCAACGGAAGATACAACCTTCGAGTGCCGCGCGGTGGGCGACGGCAGCGAGGACCGGCAGACCTTGACAGTGCGGGTCCGCCGTCCGGTGGAGCCGCCGCCGGGGCCTGCGCCCGTGGTGCGGATCAAGGGCGGTCCGGTGATTGAAACCGTGTACTGGCAGAATGAGCTGGATGCATCGGAATCGTTCAGCCCCTCCGGCAATACGCCGCTGACGTTCCGCTGGACGGTCCGCAACAATGCGGCCAACATCCTGCGCGGGGATACGGCGACGCCGACGGTGCAACTGCTGAACTCGAACGGGGACTATTTCTTCGATGTCACGGTGACGGACAGCCGGGGGCAGTCGTCGACAGGGACGGTGACGTTGCAGCACCGGATCGGGCGGCCGTTGTAGCAGGAAATTCCAGAGGGGTTTTCAGGGTGGTGGCTGCCGGGCCTGAAGGTGTTCGTTGCCAGGACATACTCGACACTTCAGGACAAGACATCCTTGACAGTCGGGAGGAGCAGGGATGCCCTTGCAACGAACGCCTGCACCTGAACGCCCGCGCCACGTGAACGCGGTTCTACAGGTCGCACGCGCAAACTTTGCGACGCAGCCAAGTAGAACCGCCTTCAGGCCAACCCGCCCTATCTCATCCAAGGTGTCCAGGATGTCTCGGCAGTTGACACCTGAAGGCTCGGACCGTCGGAAGGCGGTGGACGAATGCCGGCACCCGTCCCTCGGGTCCGGCGCACTGTTATGGCTGGATCAAGAGGCCGGAGTTGCGCGGCGTTTTCCGCTCCGGGAAAGCGCGCGTGTGCTAGATTGAAAAATTCGCTTTCGTCTGGCGATCCATATGTCCGTCCCCTTCTTTTTGCAGGGCAAGCTCGCAGGCATCCCGGAGTTCCTCCGCCAGGAGGAGAACTTTATCGGGCGGTCGCACTGGGTGGCGCTGCTCAGCGAGGTGCTGCCGAGGGCGGTCCTGGCGGAGCTCGGCCTCTCTACTATGCTGCTGGGATCGAGCGGCGGGGGCCAGTTTCTGGTGATCCTGCCGGAAGAGAATCTGCCAGCCGCCAACGAATTGCTGTCCCGGGCGGCGGCCGAGATCGCGCAACTGAGCGGGGGCACGCTGCGGCTGATCTGGGCGTCCACGGAGAATCTGGGCGACTGGCTGGACATTCGCAAGCGTCTGAACGAGACGCTGCAGCAGGCGCGATCCGCGCCGCTGGCCCGGTCGGGCTGGCCGGAAGCGGAATCGGCGGAAGAGCCCGCGGCGGATCCGGAGACGTATTTCGCCGGCGAGATCCAGTGGGGAGTGCGGCAGGCGGACACGGTGGCCTGGTCGCCGGAGACACCGGGACGGGTGCTGCTGCAGGGCAAGCATCAGTGGGCGATCGGCGCGGCGGCGGACGCCATACCGTTCGCGCGTCATGCGGCGCTGGAGGACTCGGGCGAGCCGGCGACCGCCGCGGCGCTGGCCGCGCGATCGCAAGGCCGCAAGGCCTGGGGCGTGCTGCGCGGCGATGTCGACCACTTCGGCATCCGCTATCGCAAAGTCCCGAGCATCGAAGAGCATATCCAGCTTTCCATTCTGTACAAGCAGTTTTTCGCCGGCGAACTGGAAGTCCTGTGCTCCATGCCGGAATTCTGGCGCAAGGTGACGGTGCTGTATTCGGGCGGCGACGATTTCGGAGTTTACGGATCCTGGGACGCGCTGATCCCGTTCGCGCGGGAATTGCAGCGGCTGTTTCACCGCTTCGCCGAGGAAAATCTAAAGGACTTCCCAGGACCGGAAGGCAAGACGGTGACCATGGCGCTATCGCTGGCGCCGCATGAGGATGCGCCGCTGGCGCGGGTCTTCGAAGACGCCGGACAGCGCCTGGAGGCAGCCAAGAGCGCGGACAAGGACTGCATCTGGCTGCTGGGCCGGACCCTGGAGTGGAAGCAGTTCGGCGAGGCGGCGGAGTTGAAGGAATCCTTGGGCCGGCTGGTGGAGGAGTTCCGGGTTTCACCCGCCTATCTGGATGACATCTGCGGCATCTATCGCGAGACGCCGGTGAAGCTGTCGCGGCGGCAGGCGAGGCGTTCCGGAGCGGAGAAACCGTGGCGTTATTACCGGCGGATCACGCGGATTCTGGAATCTCGCGGCGGCGGCAGATTCCGCGAACGGGAGTTCGAGAAAGCAAGCTCCGGCGTCATCGCCGATTTGATCGGACGCAGCGCCGGGTATTTGAAGTTGCGGCCCGCCGGCCGTGTGGCGCTAGAATGGGCGAGGTTGTCGGCCGAAAACTGACAGGAAAGACGACAATGGCGGAAGAACAAAGCCAGGCATCGACCCCCAGTCCCGCGGGTCAGAATCAGGGACAGAGAAACAGCGGCGAAAAACGCGAGCGCGGGGAACGCGGGGATCGCCGGCCGGGCGGCGGACGCGATCAGCGCGACGAGCGGCGCGGCGGCGGTCCGGGGGGCAAGGGCGGCGGGGACCGGCGTCCCGAAGGTCCGCCGGAAATCGACATCGAGAAGCTGGTGGCCGACAGTTTATACCTGGACAACGCGGCGCACGCGGTGGTGGCGCGGATGCGCGATATGGATTCGGGCACCAAGAGCCAGTTGCGGCGGCTGTACAACGCGGTGCGGCGCGCGGTGCGAGCCCCGGAGAACGAGCGGCAGCACGAGTTTGTGATGTTGCGGGCGCGGCTGGCCTACACCATCGCGCGGCACTCCCTGCGCAGTCTCGATTCGCTGGAGCGCCTGCTGCTGCAGGTGACCCGCAAGAATGATGCGCGCGGCTACGAGCGCTTCCGCGATTTGTTTGAAGCAATTGTCGCCTACAACGAGTAAGGCTAACCACGAATAGGAGTTTCCGATGAGCACCCATACCGCTCAAACCGAGCTGAAGCTGATCGGCAAGTTGATTATCGAAGGCGAGTTGCACTGCCAGACGGGCCTGCATATCGGCGCGGGCAAGGGATCGCTCGAAATCGGCGGCGCCGACAACCCGGTGGTGAAGGATGCGTTCGGCCTGCCGTACGTTCCGGGGAGTTCGCTGCGGGGCAAGATCCGGTCCCTGCTGGAGCACGCCGACGGGCTGACCACGCCCGGAGAACTGGTGTACCTGTCCAAGCGCCGGGGTCAGGAAGTGCGAATCCATCAAAGCAGCCGTCCCGACGACGAGATCTGCCTGCTGTTCGGGCGGAATCCGGGACGCGTGGATCGCGTGCAGGGGGATGCCCTGGAAGGCGGCGCCACGCCGGCGCGGCTGACCATTTACGACGCGCCGCTGGATCCGGAGTCCATCACCGCGCAGATGCGCGAGAACCTGGACGATGAGCTGACCGAAGTGAAGAGCGAGAACGCGGTGGATCGGATCACGTCGCAGGCCAACCCGCGAACGCTGGAGCGTGTTCCCGCCGGTGCGCGGTTCAAGGTCCGGATGGTGCTGGACCTGCTCTGCCCGGAGGATCTGTCGCTTCCCGCGCGCCTGGTGGAAGGGTTGCGGCTGCTGGAGGATGACGCGCTGGGGGGCGGCGGCAGCCGGGGGTCGGGCCGCGTGCGGTTCGCCAACCTGGACGTGAAGTGGCGGGGCAAGGCGTTTTACGCGGAAGGCGCGCCGGAAACGGCGCTGGCGCAGAACGCGGATCTCGGCACGTTCCAGACTTTGGTTCGGGAAGACCTGGCCGGCAAGCTCGGCGTCTAGACAGAAGAACGAATGCCCGCATTTCTTGTACGCTTGCGACCGGCCGGACCGTGGCGCATCGGGCCCGACTCGGGCGAACGCGACCGCACGGACCTGATCTATCACAGCGATTCGCTGTATTCGGCGGTGACATCGGCGATGTCGCGCCTGGGCTGGATGGATTCCTGGCTGGAGGCGACGGCGCATCGCGGGCGTGGTTCCGAGGTCCGGTTCAGTTCGGCGTTCCCGTTTCTGGGAGATCAACTGCTGGCGCCGCCGCCGCGGCACTTATGGCCGCCGCCCGCGAGCGTGAAGATCCGCTGGAAGGCTGCCCGATTTGTTCCGCTGCCGCTGATCTCGGCGCTGAATCAGGGCCAGGCGCCCGATGAAGACAAGTGGACGGTGGACGGCTGGAGCGAGTGCGTGCTTCCGGTGATTCCGCCGCCGCCTGGCGTGGTGGCGCAGCCGGTGATCGGGCCTTTCCGTTCCGCGGTGCGATCGGCCGCCGCCGTGGATCGTCTGGGCGAAGGAGTGGAAGCGCACCGCACGGCATGCCTGGAGTTCACGCCGGGCGCGGGACTATGGTTCGCGGTGGAGTTTCCCGATGAAGAAGCGCAGGGCCGCTGGGGAGATCGGGTCCGCGCGGCGCTACGTCTGCTGGCCGATTCCGGTTTTGGCGGAGAACGGTCACGGGGCTGGGGCCGGGCCGCGTCCCCGGAAATCGAGGAAGGCGACCTGGCCGGGATGCTGGGGATCGCCACGCCGGAGGAGCAGGCCGGCTATTGGATGTTGTCGCTGTTCCTACCGGCGGACGGCGAAGCCGTGGATTGGAGCCGCGGCGCCTATGAATTGACTACGCGCGGCGGCCGCGTGGAAAGCAGCGCCGGTTGGGGCGCGGCGAAGAAGGACACGCGGATGATCAGCGAAGGCTCCGTGCTGATTGCGCCGGCGCCGCCCGCCGGCACCGTTCGCGACGTATCGCCCGAAGGTTTCGCGCATCCGGTGTACCGCGCCGGATTCGCGGTTTCGATTCCCGTCGCGCTCGACGGCTCGCGGAGATCCTCATGAGGTATCGCGTTACCGTTCTTACTCCCACGCTGGTCGGCGACGGGCAAAAGCTATCGCCCATCGACTACATGGTGTGGAAGGATCATGTGAACGTGCTGGATCAGCGGCGCATTTTCAAGCTGCTGGCCAAGGGCCCGCGCCTGGAAGGTTACCTGGGGCAGTTGAAGAAAGCCGACAAGCTCGACTTCGCCTCCTGGGGAGGATTCGCCCAGAACTTCGCCGGGCGGCGCATTCCGTTCGAGGATGCCGGCGCGGCCGCTTCGTGGAACCGGACGCCGGCGGAATATCTGTTCATTCCGACGTTCGCGACCGGACCCAAGGGTCCGTACTTGCCGGCGACGGCGATCAAGGGCGCGCTGCGCACGGGCGTGGTGGGCTCGCGCTGGAGCGAGGCCACGGTGCGGGAGATCGGCAAGCGCATGGAAGGCGATCGCTTCTGGCGCATGCCCGCGCTCAAGGCGGAAGAATCGGTGCTGGGCGGGGCGGGAATTTCGCGCATGCGCGCGGTTTCGGCCAGCGATTCGGATCCCGTGACGCACGCCGCCATGAAGGTGTACCTGGTGCGGACCTCCACGCTGGCGCAGCGCGGGCCCAAACTGGAGCTTGCCTGGAAGACCGCGCCCCGGGGAGCGGCGCAGCGGGCCGATGACGCGACTCCGGCATTCGCCGAGATGGCCGTACCAGGGACGGTGTTTGAAGGCGGGTGGATCGACCAGAAAATCGCTCGCGGGCGCGAGAACGTCACCAGCGAGGCGCTGCTGGAAGCCGCCAACCGCTGGGCGGCGGTCGTGCTCGATCTGCAGGTGCGCTACGCGCAGACAGCGGGCTTAAGCGATTTGCGGGCTTCGCTGGATCAGCTACAGTCGCGGCTGGGGAGCCTGGGAGCGGGCTCGTGCCTGCTGGAGATCGGCTGGGGCGGCGGCCTGGTCAGTAAGGTCGCGGCGAACCCGGAGAGCGAGGCTTACCGCGATATCGCCCGGCAACTGCCGTTCTATCAGCGAGCGATTCAGACCGGGATGCCGTTCCCCAAGACGCGCAAGATCGTGTTCCAGGGCGGACGTCCGGCGAGCCTGCCGGGCTGGGTGTTGCTGGAAGTGAGCTAAGGCAGCGCGAACACAAACAGCGTCGGGGACCCGGGGTGCTTGTCCACCCAGAACCGCGACGGGCTGCCCGAGGCGACCGCCACATACTGCTTTCCGTTCACCTGATAGGTCACCAGACCGCCGCCGATCGGCCCGCCCGTATTGAACCGGAACAACTCCCTTCCGGTGGCCGCGTGGAAGGCGACCAGATCTCCGGTCAGCTCGCCCGTGAACACGAGATCGCCGCCGGTGGCGGTAACCGCGCCCACCATGGGACGCGGCGACCGGTACTTCCAACGGACTTCGCCGGTCGAGGCATCGGTAGCGGTCAGCCAACCCTGCGGGGAGGAGGCCCAGCGACTGCGTCCGCCCAGGAAATTGCCCTTGCCCGGCTCGCGGCTCTCCCACTTCTCATCCGCAGTGAAAAAGGAACACCAGTCCACCGCCACGGTATAGAGCAGGTTGGTTCCGGGGTGATATGCGGGACCATTCCACTCCACGCCGCCGAGGACGCCAGGGCAGGCCTTGACGCCTTTCGAGGTCACCGGAATGTCCCAGTTCTCGATGGTGGTGACCGGCGTCTTGTGGATCACCTCACGCGAATTGCGATCCACGGTTCGCAGATAGCCGTCCTTGCCGACGGTGGCGATCATACTGGCTTCCCGCCCGGCGATCTTGGTAGTGAACAGCGGGCTGACCTGGGTGAGGTCCCAATCGTGCGAATCATTCGGCACCATCTGCTTGTACCAGCGCAGCGCGCCGGTGCGGACATCCAGCGCGACCAGCGAGTTGGTGTACAGGTTTTCGCCGGGACGCATGTGCGCGGGCAGGTCCGGGG
>CAYOQB010000001.1:27336-44419 GCA_964406035.1 uncultured Solibacteraceae bacterium
GGTCCGGGGCGGGATTGGAGACAGCGACGTACAGCTCGCCTTTAACCGGGTCCAGCGAAAAGGGAGTCCAGACGGAGCCGCCGCCCAGCACGACCTTGCCCGGATTGGGCCAGGTGCCGGTTCCCTCGCGCGCGCCGGGAACGGTCTTGAAGCGCCAGACGGGTGAGCCGTCGCTCATTCGGAACGCGCCCACCCAGCCGGAGATTCCGTTTTCGCTGCCGGCGGGGCCGATCAGAATCAGATCGTCGAAGATCAGCGGCGGCATGGTGAAGGTCTCGCCCGCGAGTGCGTCGGCGACCTTGCGAGCCCAGATCATCTCGCCGGTGGCCGCGCTGAGCTGAACCAGGTAGCCGTCGGAGGTCCCGCGCACCAGCCGCCCCTGATGAATCGCCACGCCACGGTTCGTCGGCCACACCGTGGGCGCCAGGGGCTGCCAGGTGTGCCGCCACTTCGGCCGGCAGGTGGCGGCATCGATGGCCACGGTGTTATACAGGCCGGTTAGGTACATGACGCCGTCGTAGACAATCGGTCCGGTCTGGAAGTTGGTGGTTTCGCCGAGTTGGAAAGCGCAAACCGCCCGCAGGCTGCCGGTATTCGAGGCGTTGATCTGATCCAGGGCGACATACCGCGTACCCGAGTAATCATGGGTGTGATAGAGCCAGTCGCGGGTGGACTGGCCCGCGTTGGTCAACTCTGTCTGGGTGGGGCCCGCGCCGGGCTCGGCGGTTCCCTTCCCCGGCACGAACTCGGGAGCGGGCTTGCCGGGAGTGGCGGTGGCGGCGCTAACCGTCACCCGGCTTTTCTGCAACAACGCGGGATCGCCGCGTAGCGGCTGCGCGCCCGGCGCGTATCCGTTCTGCTGCAAAATGTAGGCCAGGACGTCGATCTGCTGCGCGGCCGTCAGGTCGCCGGCGCCACCCGGCGGCATCGCCCGCACGGCGGAGAACAGGTCGAGCAGGGACCGGCGTCCGGACCAGCGCTGCGCGAAGTTCGGTCCGGCGAGGGCGGGCGCGATCGGCGACTTGAGATCCGCTCCGTGGCAGGCAACGCAGGCGGCTTTATACACCACCGCTCCCCGTTCGGCCTGCGCGGCCGTGTAGGCGCCCGGAACTGGTACGTGGAAACAAAGCACGAGTAAGGACAACGCCGCGGGTCGCATGAAGCCACCAGTATACTTTCGCGAGCGCCGGAGAAAGGGCGACTGTTGAGCAGTGGTGGTCAAGAGCCTTGATCGATCGTGTGTGCCGGAGGTTACCAGCGAGAACGCCTGCTAAACTGGAGTTTCCCTGATGCAACTTGCCAAAACGTATGAGCCCCAGCAGGTGGAACCCCGCTGGGCGAAATGGTGGATTGATGCCGGCATTTACCACGCCGACCGGGACGCCCCGGGAGACGTGTTTTCGCTGGTAATTCCGCCCCCGAATGTGACCGGTTCGCTGCACATGGGCCACATGTTCGAGCACTCCATCATCGACACGCTGGTGCGCTGGCATCGCATGCTGGGCGACAACACACTGTGGCTGCCCGGTACCGATCACGCCGGCATCGCGACACAAATGCTGGTGGAGCGCCAGCTCGCTTCCGAAGGCAAGAGCAAGCACGACCTGGGGCGCGAACAATTCGTCTGCCGGGTGTGGAAGTGGAAGGAAACCTACGGCGGGCGCATTCTGGAGCAGATGAAGCGCGCCGGCATGAGCGTGGACTGGAGCCGCAACCGCTTCACGATGGATGAAGGGCTGTCGCGCGCGGTGCGCGAGGCGTTCGTCCGCCTGTATGAAAAGGGACTGATCTATCGCGGCGAGTACATGGTGAACTGGTGCCCGCGCTGCCACACCGCGCTTTCCGACCTGGAAACGGTTCACGAGGAGATGCCCGGGCACCTGTGGCACATCCGCTATCCCCTCGCGGACGGCTCGGGTTTCGTGACCGTGGCGACTACGCGACCGGAAACCATGCTCGGCGACACCGCGGTGGCCATGCATCCCAACCACCCCCGGGCTCGCGACCTGCATGCGAAGAGCGTGATTCTGCCCTTGATGGACCGTGCGATTCCCATCGTGCTGGACGAGATGGCGGATCCCGAGTTCGGATCGGGCTTCGTCAAGATCACGCCGGCGCACGATCCCAACGACTTCGAAGCAGGCAAGCGCCATCATCTGCCGATGGTGAAGGTGATCGACGAAGACGCGAAAATGACCGCCGAAGCGGGCGCCTACGCCGGCCTGGAGCGCTTCGAGGCTCGCAAACGCGTGGTTGCGGATCTCGAAAAACACGGGCTGCTCGAGAAGGTGGAGGATTACAAGCTCTCCGCCGGCCGCTGCCAGCGCTGCAAGACGATCGTGGAGCCGCTGGTTTCGAAGCAATGGTGGGTTTCGATGAAACCGCTGGCCGAGCCGGCGATTGCCGCCGTGGAAGACGGGCGCATTGAGATCATCCCGGCGAACTGGAAGTCCACTTACTTCCACTGGATGCGCAACATCCGAGACTGGTGCGTGTCGCGACAGCTCTGGTGGGGACACCGCATTCCCGCGTGGCACTGCGGCGATTGCGGCGCCATCACTGTGGCGCGCCACGACCCGGACGCCTGCTCGCAATGCGGATCGAAGAACATCGCGCAGGATCCGGATGTGCTCGACACCTGGTTTTCCAGCGGACTCTGGCCGTTCTCCACGCTGGGTTGGCCCGATGACACGCCGGACCTTCGCAAGTACTACCCGACCTCGCTGCTGGTGACCGGGTTCGACATCATCTTCTTCTGGATGGCTCGCATGGCGGTGTTTGGCCTGGAGATGATGGGCGATGTACCGTTCCGCCAGGTGCATATCCATGGGCTGATTCGCGATGCCGAGCGGCAAAAGATGTCGAAGACGAAGGGCAACGTGATCGACCCGCTGGAAGTGAACGAGAAGTACGGAACGGACGCCGTGCGATTCACGCTGCTGGTGAGCGCCGCGGCGGGCGCCGACATTGCGCTGAGCGACGAGAAGATGCTCAGCATGCGCGGGTTCGCCAACAAGATCTGGAATGCGTCGCGACTCATTTTCGGCAACATGGAAAGCTGCGGAATCGCGGCCGCGCTGCCCGCGCCGGAGCCGCCCGCCGCAACACGGCTGGAAGATCGCTGGATCCTCGCGCGGCTGAACGCCACCGCCGATACGGTCAACCGCTCCCTGCGCGAGCACCGGTTGCACGAGGCGGCCGACGCAATCTGGAAGTTCTTCTGGGACGACTTCTGCGACTGGTACCTGGAGTTGAAGAAGCCCCGCCTGACCTCCGAGGCCCGGCTGGATTGGGACGTGCTCCTGTACACCTACGAAGCGTCGCTGCGGCTGCTGCATCCCATGATGCCTTTCCTGACGGAGGAACTGTGGCAGATGCTGGCCGCGCCCGCCGGCTCCGAGCCGGAGCGCTCCATCTCGCTGGCTGCGTACCCGCAGTTCGACGCCTCACGGACTGACGCCGAAGCCGAAACGGCGATGGCCGATCTGCAGGGGATCATCACCTCTGCGCGCGCGCTGCGGGCGGATCACAAGATCGACACCAAGGCGGAGTTGAAGGCCGACCTGTACGCGCGGGGTCCCGCGCTCCCGGTGGCCGGGGAATACGCCGCGGCGATCCGCCGCCTGGCCAAGCTCGAGTTTCAGTTGCATGAGGGCGCGGCGCCGAAGCTGGAAGGGGCGGTCCGCTCTACTCCCGATTTCGATCTCAAGCTGCACCTGCCGGAAATCGCGGCGGAAGGCGTGGAGGCGTTGCGCGCGCGACTGGAAAGGGAAGTGGCGCAATTACAAGGCCTCATCGCGAACTCCGAACGGCAACTGACCAACGAGGAGTTCCTGAAGAAGGCGCCGGAGAAGGTGGTGGCCTCCATTCGCCAAAAGAAGTCGGAGTATGAGGCGCAACTCGACAAGAGCCGCTCTTCCCTGGAAACGCTGGCGAGATGAAGTTCGACGCCGACCATCCGGATGTCATTCGCGCGGTTGAGAATGCGCTGGCCGAAGACGTCGGCAGCGGGGATCTGACCTCGCGGTTGACGGTTGAGGAGACTCAGCGGGCGCTGGGACGGTTTATTGCCCGCCAGTCGATGGTGGTGGCGGGCTCCGAGCTGCTGCGGCGCACCATGCAGCCCGACTCAATCGAATTGCACAAGCGATCCGGCGATCTCGCTGAGCCGGGCGACGTCATCGCGGAGGTGACCGGAACGGCGCGGCGCCTGCTGGAGCGCGAACGAGTGTCGCTGAATTTTCTGCAGCGGCTGAGCGGCGTCGCGACCCTGGCGCGGCGCTATTGCGATGCGGTCGCGGGAACCCGCACGCGCATCCTGGACACGCGCAAGACCACGCCCGGTTTGCGCGTGCTGGAGAAGATGGCAGCCGCCGCGGGCGGCGTCACCAATCACCGCATGGGCCTCTACGATGCCATCCTGATCAAGAACAATCACGTGGACCTGGCGGGCGGAGTGGCCAACGCAATCACGCGGGCGCGGATTGCCGGCCTGCCGATCGAAATCGAGGTCCGCGATCACGCGGAGCTGGAACAGGCGCTCGCGCACGGGGTGGCTCGGGTGCTGCTGGACAACATGACTCCGGAGCAGGCGGCCGAGGAGATTCGTTTCGTCGGGGGGCGCGCCGAGGTGGAGCTCTCGGGCGGCATCACGCTCGACAACATCCGCGGCTACGCAGAGGCGGGCGCGGATTTCATCTCCAGCGGCGCCATCACGCACTCCGCGCAGGCAGTGGACATCAACTTCCGCATCTCCGTTCCGTGATGGCGTTCCAACTGGATGTAGTTCGATCCGAGCTGCCGGGCTGGCCGGTGTACTGGCACGCGCAGGTGGACTCCACCATGAACGAAGCCGCGCGCCTGGCGGCGGAGGGTTGCCCGCACATGACGGCGGTGGGCGCGGACGAGCAGACGGCGGGAATCGGCCGGCACGGCCACCGCTGGCATTCCGAGCCTGACGCGGGGTTGTACGTTTCGGCGGTGCTGCGGATCGGCGGCTGCTCCCAGCCCGCGCTCATGCTCGCGCTGGGGCTGGCAGTGAAGCAGGCGATCGAGCGGACCTGCGCCGTGCCGGCGGACCTGCGCTGGCCAAATGACGTGCTCTGCGCGGGTCGCAAGTGCGCCGGCATCCTGGCCCACCTGCACGACGCCGTGGTGATCGCGGGAATCGGGATTAACGTGAATCACACCACCTTTCCCATGGAACTACGTCAAGAAGCGACATCCTTGCGTCTCGCCGGGGGACATCCGGTGTCGCGCGAGAGGCTCTTGATCGCGGTGCTCGAAGAGGTGGACGCGGTGTTGCCGCGACTGGCCGAGGGTGGGCAAGCCGGAATCCTGCGGAGCTTCGCCGCCGCCTCCAGCTACGTGTCCGGCAGGCGGGTAGTGGTCAGACAGGACGGGCAAACACTGCGCGGCGTCACCGCCGGGCTCGATAGCCAGGGCTTCTTGAAACTGCGTGAGGACTGCGGCCGGGAAACCTTGATTCTGGCCGGCGGCGTACGCCCGGAGGAAGCTTCATGAGCGAGCCCGACGCGGAATGGCGGCTGAATTACTTTAACTATTTCACCGAGGTGGAGGAGCATTTTCAGCGAGCTCGCGGCACCGGCCTGTTCCTGCTTTCGCCGCTCGATTGGGCGCTGATTGAGAGCTGGAAGAACGGAGGCGTCCCGCTGGAGGCCGTGCTGCGCGGCATCGACGCGGCGTTTGAAAAGTGGCGGGCCGGACGGAAGCGGACGCAAATGGTGAATTCGCTCGCCTATTGCGCGCAGGCGGTCGCCAAGGCTTGCGAGGAAATGGCCGGCGGAGCTTCGAGCCAAGGCTCGAGGGCGAACGACGGGCCGGTGTTCCCCATTGAGGACGTGACCGCCCATCTGGAGCGGGCGGCGGCGAGCTTGCAAGGAGGCGGGTTTGCCGCGCTCGCCGCTTCGGTGGAAGCGATCCTGGCCGATCTGCCCGCGCGCCTGGGGGATCCCGAGTCGCTGGACCGCGAATTGACGGCCCTTGAGGACAAGCTGCTGGCGGTCATCCGGACGCAGACCTCGGATGAAGATCTGGTCGCGCTGCGGCAGCAATTGGATTTGGAACTGCGGGCTTACCGGGGAAAAATGAACGCGGCGCAGCTCACCATGCTGGAAAAACAGTATCTCGATCGCAAGCTGCTGGAGCGAGCCTCGCTGCCCAGGCTTAGCCTATTCTACTTGTAGCCGCTTAGAATTTCCATCGGGATTGGGATTGTTATAATTGAAACCAGCCCTTCACAAATCGTGTGCCTCGGCCGATAAAGAGCTAGAGGGACAGTTGGAACGATCCTCACAGCATCTGATTGCCGGCACGCTGCAACCGGGCAAAAGCCTCGCGCTTTTGTTTGAGATCCTCCGCGATCTTCAATGGCGCTCACTTACTGAGCTGCGCTATGCGGTTCCAGGCATTCAATTGGAACAGCGCCTGCTGGCGTTGCGGAAGCTCGGCATGTTTCCCCGGCGCGGTCAAACTCACGTATGGCAACTGGAATTCGACGAGGCCGGCCAGCGCGTCCGCTTCCGGAGCCTGACGCTTAAGTAACCTCGCGCCGGGTGCCCGCGTTGCCCGCCGCGTCGTTATCGCAATTCCCGCACGGCCCGCGATAATCCTCGCCGAAGTACCGGAGCAGATACTCGCGCCGGCATCCCGTGGTTTCCGCGTACGCTTCCATCTTCGCGAGCCGCTCCCGCCGCGCTACCTTCAACTTCTCATGCTCCCCCGCGGCCGCTCGCGCGGCTTCCGCGGGATCGATTTCCAGCTTCAAAGTCCCATCGCTCTGCTTTCCGACCGCGCCGGCTTCTTCCAAGCGATTCAATGCGCTGATCACCTTTCGCTTGGACATATCGGTCCCGGCGGCGATCTCATCCGCTCCTGCCCCCTCCTCCACCATTTTGGCTACATGCTCCAGCTTGTGTTCCTCCAGCTTTCCGGTTCCTGCCTGGAACTTGCGGACGCCCAGGTTCTCCGGACGGTAGAACAGGACCACCTCGGCGGGCTCGCCGTCGCGTCCAGCGCGTCCCGCCTCCTGGTAGTAGCTGTCGAGTGAGTCTGAGATGTCGAAGTGATACACGAATCGGACATCGGCCTTGTCCACGCCCATGCCGAATGCGTTGGTGGCGACGATCACCTCCGCATCCCCGCTCATGAACTTCTCCTGGATCTCGTGCCGGTCCTTGGCCTTCAGTCCCGCGTGGTAGAACAGCGAGTGAATGTTCTTCTCGCGCAACGCCGCCATGATCGCCTCGGCGTTCTTGCGCGTCGCCACATAGACGATTCCGGGCTTATCGGCAAAAGTCACGCGGCGAATCAGCGCTTCCATCTTCTCGCTTTCCGACTGGAAGCGATCCACGCGCAGGTGCAGGTTGGGGCGGTCGAATCCGCCCACCAGCACCGCGGGATCCACCATCCCCAGACGCTCCACAATCTGATCGCGGACCTCGGATGTGGCGGTTGCGGTGATTGCCAAAACGACGGGGTGGTCCAGCGCTTCGATCACCGGACCCAGCCGCAGGTAATCCGGCCGGAAATCATGGCCCCATTCGGTGATGCAATGGGCCTCGTCGATCACGAACAGCGAGATCCCGGCTTCTCGCAGATGATCCACCGTTTCCGGCTTGCCAAGCTGTTCCGGCGCCAGGAACAGATACTCGAGTCCTCCGCCGCGCAGCTTGTGAACCGCCTCGCGAGTCTTTGCCGCGGGTTGCGCTGAGTTGATGACGGCGGCCTCGGCTTCGTGCGGCTGGACGCCGATCGAATCGACCTGGTCCTTCTGCAAGGCGATCAGCGGCGACACCACAACGGTGGTGCCTTCCAGCATCAGGCCCGCGATTTGATAGATGGCCGACTTGCCGGAACCGGTCGGCTGGACCACCAGGGTATCCCGGCCGGAGATCACGCTTTCGATGGCTTCGCGCTGGCCCGGCCGGAGCGTATGAAAGCCAAGCTGCTCGCGCGCCACTTGGCGCACCCGAGTCGCCGCGCCCGAAGTTTTTTTCGTTTTCTGCACTGGACTTAGACAGAAACTGCGGGCTGGACGTTTCTTCGCCCTTGACATACTTCGACGATTGTGGAATTATCGAACCATGATGAAGATGGCCAACGACGAGATCGCCCGATACGCCGATATGTTCGCCGCGATCGGGACCGAGCCGCGGCTGCGGATTCTTCGCTTCCTGCTCTCGGCTCACCCCAAGGGCCTGGTGGTCAGCGAGATCCAGGAGGAACTGGGAATTTCGCCCTCCACGCTGTCGCATCACCTGGAGAAGCTGAAGAACGAGGAACTGGTGACGGTCACCCGCGAGGGCACCTTCCTGCGCTACCGGGCCAATTCCGAGGTCCTGCAGGAGCTTCTGCAGTTCCTGTACGCCGAGTGCTGCACGCGGAGCGGTGCGGTACAGGCAGACAAGGTGATCTGTTGCGGTTGACAGCCCTAAGGAGAGGAATCGCTTGAACAGGAGATGGTTTCTAATGACGACGATGGCTGGCGCGGCGGGCGCCGCGACTGGTAAACGGCGGGTGCTGATTCTCTGTACTGGGAATTCCGCCCGCAGCCAGATGAGCGAGAGATTTCTGCGGTCTTTGGATTCCCGGCTGGAAGTGCATTCCGCCGGAACTGAACCCTCCCCGCGCGTGAATCCGTTCGCGATCCGCGCCATGCGGGAGATCGGAATCGACATTTCGAACGGCAGACCCAAGAGCGTGGGACAGTTCCTGGGCGAACCGTTCGACTTCGTGATCACGGTGTGCGATGACGCTGACCGGAACTGTCCCAACTTCCGGGGCAAGGTCGGACGCCGTGTTCACATTGGTTTTCCCGACCCCGCGAAAGCGGAGGGATCGGACGAGGAAAAACTGGCGGTGTTCCGCCGTGTGCGCGACGACATTCGCGTGAGGTTTCGTGAATTCTACGAGAAGGAGATCTTGAAGACGTTATGAGTACGAGTGTGAAGGAAGCGGTTCAACAGCGCTACGGCAAAGCGGCGCTGTCGGTGATGGAGAAGAACAAAGCGGAAGGCAGCGGTTGCTGCAGTTCCACCTGCTGCGGGGAAACGGACCCGATCACGGGCGAGTTGTACGACGCGGCGCAGATCGCTACGATTCCGGAGGAGGCGATCCAGGCATCGCTTGGCTGCGGCAATCCAACGGCACTGGCGGAGCTCAAGCCCGGTGAGACGGTGCTGGACCTCGGCTCCGGCGGGGGGATTGATGTGCTGTTGTCCGCGCGCCGCGTCGGACCCACCGGCAAGGCTTACGGTCTGGACATGACCGACGAGATGCTGCGCCTGGCGGAAGAAAACAAGCGCAAGTCCGGTCTGACCAACGTCGAGTTCCTGCGCGGTGAGATTGAGAACATCCCGCTGCCCGATAACTCCGTGGACGTGATCATCTCCAACTGCGTGATCAATCTGTCGGCGGACAAGGATCGCGTTCTGAAGGAGGCGTTCCGGGTGCTGAAGCCCGGCGGACGATTTGCTGTGAGCGACGTTGTTACCCGCGGCGAAATCCCGGCCGAAGTCCGCAAGAGCATCCTGCTTTGGGTGGGCTGCATCGCCGGCGCGTTGGACGAGCACGAGTACGTCGCCAAGCTGAAGGAAGCCGGTTTCGCCGAAGCATCCATCGAGCCGACACGCGTCTACAAAGTGGAAGACGCCCGCGAGTTCCTGAACGAAAAGGGCATCGACGTTGACCGGATCGCGCCACTGGTGGAGGACCGCTTCTACAGCGGCTTCATTCGCGCCAGCAAAGCGTAAGGTGTGGAGGCTCCCCGTCCTTTCTCGGCGGGGAGCTTCTGGTTAGAGCGAGGTCCAGTCCAGGATCACCTTGCCCGATTTGCCCGTCTTCATCGCCTCGAACCCGCATTCGAATTCCGGCGCCGCGTAGCGATGCGTGATCACCGGCTCGATGTCCAGCCCCGATTCGATCATCACCGACATCTTGTACCAGGTCTCGTACATTTCGCGACCGTAGATGCCTTTGATGGTCAGCATGTTGAACACGACCTTGTTCCAGTCGATGGCGATTTCCTGGGAAGGGATGCCGAGCATCGCGATGCGGCCGCCGTGCGCCATATTGTCCAGCATGTCGCGAAACGCCTGAGGATTGCCGGACATCTCCAGGCCCACGTCAAAGCCTTCTTTCATCCCCAGCTGCTTTTGAGCCTCGGCCAGCGTGGTCTCCTTGGGATTCACCGCCAGGGTGACCCCCATCTTCTCGGCGAGCTTCAGCCGGTCCGGATTGACATCGGTGATCACCACGAACCGGGCGGCGGCGAACCGGGCAACCGCGGCGGCCATGATGCCGATGGGACCCGCTCCGGTGATCAGGACATCCTCGCCGAGAACCGGAAACGACAGCGCCGTGTGCACGGCGTTGCCGAAGGGGTCGAAAATCGCGGCGATGTCCAGGTTGACGCCGTCATGATGCCGCCAGATATTGGTCATCGGCAGGGAGATGTACTCAGCGAACGCGCCGGGACGGTTCACCCCCACGCCCGAAGTATGTGCGCACAGGTGACGCCTGCCGGCCATGCAGTTGCGGCAGCGTCCGCAGACCACGTGACCTTCGCCGGAAACAATCTCGCCGGGGTGGAAGTCGTTGACGTTCGCTCCAACCTCGACCACTTCGCCGACGAACTCGTGTCCGATGGCCATGGGCACCGGGATGGTTCGCTTGGCCCAGTCATCCCAATTGTAGATGTGAAGATCCGTGCCGCAGATGCCGGTGCGCTTCACGCGGATCAGAACGTCGTTGATCCCGATTTCCGGTTCGGGGATGTCCTGGAGCCACAGGCCGGGCTCGGCTTTTGCTTTCACTAGGGCTTTCATGGATGTTCCTTCCTAAGATACAGCGGTGCGAGGGTCACGCGTTGTTAACGATAAATGGCGATACTCTAGAAAGAATGGCTGCCGAAACCCCTGTCTGCGCGTTTGTCGCGAGCGTGCCCGGCACGCCGTTGCTGGTCGGCTTCGTTCCCGGAGCGCCCGCGGCTAACGCAATGGCTGACTCGTGGGAGGAACTGGCGCAGAGCCTTCGCCTGCTGTCGCGGCAGACGGCTGCGCCCACGCCCGACCCCGGCGTGCTCGAGCAGGTGTAATCCGTGCCCTTGCAAATTCGTTCCGCGCTGCTGCTTGGCAATCTGGCGCTCCTGAGCGCGCAGGAGCCTTCCGGGCCGTCTTATCGCGGCTCCGCGCGGCTGGTGATCGTGGATACTTCAGTGACCGACGCCGCGGGCAAGCCCGTGCGGAACCTGGGTGCGGGAAGCTTCCAGATCGACGAGGAGGGCAAGCCGCGCCAAGCACTGCTGGATTCAGAGCCGGCGCCGCTGTCGCTGGTGATCGCGGTGCAAACCGCGGGCTACTCCGCCGCGGCGCTGGCGAAGTTGCGCAAGGTCTCCTTGCGGCTGGAGGAACTGATCTCACAAAGCCGCGGCGAAGTCGCGCTGATCGCTTACGACCGGGGCGTTCGTCTGGTCCACGACTTCACCTGGGACTGGTTCCGCATCAAGGATGCCCTGGAGAATGTCAAGTCGGGTCCGGACGGCGGCGTCCTGCACGACGCGGTGCGGGAGGCGGCGGTGCTGCTCGAAAGGCGTCCCGGCGTTCGCCGGCGTGCATTGCTGTTCATCGGCGAGTCCAAGGATCGCGGCAGCGCGGTTAGCCTGGAGGATGCACTCAAGGCGGTCCAGAATGCGAATGTCACCGTCTATCCGGTCACTTATTCGCCCTATCTGACGCCGTTCACGGCCAAGCCCGAGGAACTGCCAATGCCTCCGGCCGATAGCGGCCTGAACCTCATCGGCGCCGCGGTGGAGATGCTGCGGCTCGGAAAGCGGGACGCGGCCGGCCTGCTGGCCGCCTCCACCGGAGGGCTGCCCGAGGGCTTCTTAAAGCAGGCAGGGTTGGGCGCCGCGCTCGACCGCATGGCCCGCGACCTCGAGTCCCGTTACGCGCTCAGCTTTGTCCCGGAGGGCGGCGAACCTGGGCAGTTCCGGCGGGTCCACGTCAGTGTGCGGGGACGGCCGGAGCTGACGGTCCGTCACCGGAGCGGCTACATCGTACCGGCCCCTTGAGCGATCAGGATCGCCCCCGGCCGCCTTCCACCGCGCGCATCACTCGCAGCAGGTTGCCGCCGTAGATCTTGCGGATCTCCTCCGCGGTGTACCCCTTCTCCAGCAGCGCCCGCGTCAGGTTGGGGAACTGCGACACGTCGGAGAGCCCCTCCGGAACGCAGCCGACCCCGTCAAAATCACTGCCGATTCCGATCGCGTCCACCGAGCCGGTCAGCTTCTTGATGTGCTCGATATGGGCGACGATGTCGGCCAGCGTGGCGCGCACCGGCTTCATGCCCATTTCTTCCATCTTTTTCGCCGCCAGCGCGCGGCGATCCCCCATCGGCAGACTGGCGTCCGTTTCGGCCATGATCTTCTGCATCACCGGCCGGCGGGCGGCCGATGCGTCCGCGGACTTCTGCGACAGGAACTCGCATCCGAAGTTGATCTGCACAACGCCGCCCTTCTTCGCCAGCGCGACGATCATCTCGTCGGTCATGTTGCGCGGGATGTTCGCCAGCGCGCGGCAAGAAGAATGAGACGCAAAGGGCGGAACGGCCGAGACCTCCAGCACATCCCAGAACGTCTTATCGCTGACGTGCGAGATGTCCACCATCATGCCGATACGGTTCATCTCCCGAACCACCTGCTTTCCGAAGTCGCTGAGTCCGACGTTTTTCGGATCGCCCGAGGAACCCGCCCAGTTGTTGGTATTGGAGTGGGTCAGCGTCATGTAGCGGATGCCGAGGTTGTAGAACTGCCGCAGCAGGCGAAGCGAATCCTCAATGGCATGCCCGCCCTCAATGCCCATCAGAGCCGCCATCTTGCCCTGCTTGCGGGCTTTCAGGATGTCATCCGCGGTCAGAGCGAACAGGAAATCGTTCGGGTACTTCCCAATGATGTCGTGCCGCACTGTATCAATCATTTCCATCGCCCGGTTCGCGCTGCGGTTCCCTTCCGTGTAGCTGCCGGCGACGTACACCGCAAAGAACTGCGCTCCCATGCCGCCCGCCTTCATGCGCGGGATGTCGGTGTGCGTCTGCGTGGAAGGCTTGCCCAATTCCAGGCCCTGCACCGTGCGGGAGGTGATGTCGTTATGAGTATCGATGAGAATCGCGGAACGGTGGACGCGCTGCACCTCGGCATCGCTGACGGACTTTGTCTGAGCAAAGCAAGCCGATGCCAGAACGGCGCAGACGAAGAGGCGGGTAATCATAGGTGTTTAGTTTATGCGAATCCTGCTCAGCGCGGAAAGGTTGCGGCGGCCGCGCGGAACGTACCGGCGTGCGCTTCGGCAGTCAACTCGATGGGATTGGAGTAGCCGCCTCCGAGAGTGATCACCAGAGGCGTGCCCATGCTCCTGACGAGGTCGAAGACCAGGAGATCCCGCTCCCGCAGACCCTCGTGGGTCAAAGACAGCCGCCCCAGCACGTCGCTGGCGAGAGCGTCCACGCCGGACTGAAAGAAAACGAACTCGGGTGCGAACCCGGCAACCCGCGGCAGCACGTCTCGAAGGGTCGCCAGGTACTCGGCATCGCCGGTTTTGTCCGCGAACTCGACGTCAATCTTGGACCTCTGTTTGCGAAACGGGAAGTTGTTCCGGCCGTGCAGGGAAAGCGTCAGCACGTCGGGATCGTTCTCGAACAGCAGCGCTGTGCCGTCGCCTTGATGGACGTCCAGGTCCACGATCGCAAATCGCCGCGCGCGCCCTTCCCGGCGAATCTTTGCGATCGCCACGGCGAAGTCGTTGAACACGCAGAATCCGGATCCCTCGGCGTAGAAGGCGTGGTGCGTGCCGCCCGCCAGGGTCCCGCCCCAGCCGGTCTCGAACGCCTGTTCCACCGCGCTGAGTGTTCCGCCGACACTCGCCAGCGTGCGTTTCACCAGCCCGGCTGACCAGGGAAAGCCGATGCGGCGGACCGCCGCCGGCGTGAGCGTTCCTTCCAGGAACCCGTCCACGTACGCGGGATCATGCGCTGCGCGGATATCTCCGGGATCCGCCATTGGCGCTTCCGCGAACTGGAAAAATCCGTCGCGCTGCAGCGCTTCGCGCAGCAGCCGGTACTTCTGTTTGGGGAACTTGTGGCCTTCCGGCAGCGGGATCTCGTGGTGATCGCAATAGAAAAGAACGCGGGCCATTCAGCGTTCGGTGAGGTCCCGGATCCAGATGTCTTTGAACTTCATGTCCCCGCGACCGCCGGAATGAAGCTGCAGCGCGATTCCGCCTTCCTTAGCCTGGGGCTTGGGGTCCGTGAAGTCCACCATCACCACGCCGTTCAATCGCGAGAAGTAGCGGTTCCCTTCCACCTTCACCAGAAGCTCATTCCACTCTCCGGGACGCACCACGGTTTCGTTTTCCGGCGCGGGCCAGACCAGCCACTGCCGGCCGACATCGTAGATCCCGCCGGTATGCCTGCCGATCGTGCAGTCGATCTCAAACTGCGGACCTTGGCTTACGTCCGCCGTGCCGGGCTTGAAAGCGGCACGGAAGAACAAGCCGCTGTTGCCGTCGCCGATGCACTGGAAGCGCAGCGACAAATGGAAGTCGCGGTAGGTGCGGGCGGTCATCAGATAACCATATTCCTTAGTCACCGCCTGGCCGTGGATCACGCCTTCGGCTACGGACCATTTCTCCTTGCCGATCTCCACCCAGCCGGCAAGGTCCTTGCCGTTGAACAGTGGCTTCCAGTCTTCGCCCGGAGGCTTGGCCTGCAACAGGAACAGGAATAGGGCAGCAGCAATCACGCCCCGATCTCCTCCCGGATCGCGCCCGCGATCCGCTCGCACCACGTCTCGACGCTGGCCCGGTCGCCGGCCTCGATCATGACCCGCGCCAGCGGTTCCGTGCCCGAGAATCGGACCACCACCCGGCCGGCCCCGCCGAATGCCTGCTCCGCCTCGCGGATCGCGCTTTGCACGCGCGGCAGCTCCGCCAGCGGCCGCCGTTCCTTCACCCGGACATTCACCAGCAATTGCGGGAACACGCGGAACTCCGCGCTCAGTTCGTCCAGCCCGCGGCCGGAGGCGCGCATCACCTCCAGCACGCGCAACGCGGTAAGCATGCCGTCGCCCATGGTGGCGTACTCGCGGAAAATGATATGACCGCTTTGCTCTCCGCCCAGCGCGGCGCCGCGCCGGACCATCTCCTCCAGCACGTACTTGTCTCCCACCGGCGTGCGGACCATCTCGATGCCGTGCTCCTTCAGCGCGACCTCCAGTCCCAGGTTGGACATCACGGTCGCCACCACCACGGGCTTCCCGCCGGCTTCCGCCAGGCGGCCCTGCTGATGCAAATGTACGCCTGTGATCAGCATCACCGCATCGCCGTCGATCACCTTGCCGGACTTGGACACGAACAGCGCCCGGTCGGCATCGCCGTCGAACGCGATGCCCGCGTCGGCCCCCGCCTCCGTCATCCGCTCGCGCAGGGCATCCAGGTGCAGCGATCCGCAGTTCAAATTGATGTTGCGCCCGTCCGGCCGGCAATGAATCGCCAGGACCTCCGCGCCCAACCCCGTCAGCAGCTTGGGCGCCAGGCTGGAAGCCGCTCCATTGGCGCAATCCACCAGCAGCCGCAAACCTCGCAGATCTCCGGGAAAGGAACTGGATAGCGATTTCAGGTACTCCGCGTCCAGACCTTCGTCCACCGCCAGCGCCAGCGGCTTTGGTACGGCGCCGCGATCCAGCAGCTCAAAGATCTCCCGCTCGATCTCGTGCTCGGCGGCGTCCGGCAGCTTGAACCCGGAATGTCCGATCACCTTGATCCCGTTGTCCTCGTAGGGGTTGTGGGAAGCGGAGATCATCACCCCCAGCGAGAAGGGACCCTGGCGCGTCACGTACGCCACGCCCGGCGTGGTGATCAAACCCGCGAAGCGCGTTTCAATCCCCTGCTCCGCCAGGCCGCCGGCGACATGCTCCGCGATCCAGGGTCCGGATTCGCGGGTGTCCATGCCGATCGCCACCGCGCCTTCCTGTCCGTTCTTGCGCAGCCAGGCGCCCAAGGCCGCGCCGATCACAAAGGTCGTTTGCGGATCCAGGGGGTAAACGCCCGCCACCCCGCGAATTCCATCAGTTCCGAATAGATGACGATCCATCAATTGCGTTGTTTCCTCACTGGAGCGCCGGCCGCCGCGGGCTGGCGCTCCACCTCCACCATCACCTTTACCGTCCCGGGAGAGCTCAGCCGGACGTGCGGATCGGCCAGAAACGTATTCACCGAAAACGCTCCCTGGCTCACCACCGTGCTCAGATCGACATCGTCGGTTACCGCGAACGCGAGTTCCTTCACCCGCGATGCCGGGCCTTGCACGCGCAGCTTGTCCGGCGTAATCTCCTGGCGCTTCACCCGATACCCATCGGGCGGACCGGCGCTGATCTGCAGTCGCACCGGCACATCTTTTTCGGCCAGCCGGTCGAAACGAAGCCGCACCTGAGACGGGGTCGCGCTGCGGAAGGCAACACCGCGCGGCAGCACGATGTCGGCCGAGGAAAGCGTGAACGTATGGTCGCCCGGACGGTCCACGTTCTTCAGGTCCAGCAGCACGGCGGTTTCCGCCAGGCTCGCCGCGGTGACCGCGTTGGGCGGACCCACCAGTTCGAGCTGAACCGGGTCCGAGGCCCCGGCTACCAGAAACAAGTCCCGCGGCATGTTCTTCAACAACACCGGAGCGCTGCGCGTGGTGATGAGGTCCAGGTCGCGGACCATGATGAACCACAACAGCACCGCCAGACCGATCGCCAGCGCTTTCCAGCCGATATTGGTGAACAAAACGCGGCGAATCACTTCCCCGCCTGCCTCAGTTCGGGTTCCGCGAGGCTTCGCGGTTCGGCGGCGCGAGCCTTGTCGCGAGGCTCGCGTCGATTGGCATGCTCCACCAGCCGCTCTTCCAGCCGCTTCAGGCTGATGTCGAACTCGATCTCGCCGTACGCGGCCACCGAAATCTTGCCGGTTTCCTCGGAGACGATGATCGCCAGACTGTCGGTTTCCTCGGTAACGCCGATCGCCGCCCGATG
>CAYOQB010000001.1:44429-74252 GCA_964406035.1 uncultured Solibacteraceae bacterium
TTCCGAAGCTGCGCATCAGCGATGCGCTCATGGTCAAGGGCAGGAAGCAGGCCGCCGCCGCGATCCGCTGGCCCTGCACGATCACGGCGCCGTCATGCAGCGCGCCGCCCTCGAAGATGGAGCAAAGCAGATCGTGGGAAAGCTCGGCATCCAGCCGGACCCCGCTTTCGATGAACGTCCGCAGGCCGATATCCCGCTCCACCACGATCAGCGCGCCACATTTGGACTGGGACATCTGTTGCACCGCGAGCAGGATCTCCTCCACCGCTTCGCGGCGCTGCAGGCGGTTGCCCAAGCCGAACCACTGCATGCGCCCGATACGCGCCAGCAGCATGCGAATTTCGCTCTGGAACATCACGATCAGCGCGAACACCGTATACGGGGCCAGGGACGCGAGCACGGTGCGCAGCAGTTCCAGACGGAGCACGACGGCGGCTGCGTAGACGATGAAAAGAATGCCGACGCCGGTAAGCACGCGCGCCGCGCGGCGGCCGCGCAGGATCATCAGAATCTGGTAGATCAGGAACCCGAGCGCAAGGATGTCCACAACGCTGGTGATGCTGAGCGTTGGTAGTGCGGGCATCCCCTGCGGCATGACGAAGGCCTCTCCCTGATCATCATAGCAGGCGGGAACAAACTAATGAAAACAAATCGCTTGGCAAGTTTGGCGGCGGCTCGTGCTGTCTCTGGACACGGCCGCCGCCCCACCCGAATTCCGCCCCCTGTGTGTCACCGGGCGACGGCGGAACTCGAACTGCGCGCCACCGCGGAAGCCTCCACGGCTTTCTTCAGTTGCGAGATATGCTCTTCCCATGTTTTCTGCGAATCCCGCGCCACCAGCGGCGACATCAGCTTGGCGAACCAGATCTTGTACTCGGTGTCGATTACCAGCCGCAGCATGGTCTCGCCGTTTACTTCCTCCAGCGTGTACAGCATGGAGCAGTCGAACCCTTCCGAAGTGGTCCGCACATCCACCCGCTTGGGAGGCTCCATCCCGGCGAACTCGTATTCCAGCTCCATGGTCTGGCCGCGCTGCACAATCGTGTCGCGCACGCGTTTCTCGCCGGTGTACTTGCTGTCGGTGACAAACAGGATCCACTTCTTGCGCAGGTCCGGCTGAATCAGCCAGGGGAACACGTCGGCCGCCGGGCGGGCGATGCGGATGGCCATCTCATTGCGGCTGCGGCCGGAGGCGCCGCCGCTCAGCAGCAGCGCGATAACGCCGATGGCCAGAAGTACGAACACACCTCCGGCTATGAACAAAAGCCACTTCATTTTCAGTTTCCTCCTCGGAATCGGTTAGCGGACGCGGCGGCGCGCGCAATGCGCGGCGCCGGTAAGAACGCCGCCGATCATGGCCGCGATCAGACCCGCCGAATACCATGCCGGTAAATCGCCGGGCGACAGCGCCATGCTCAACAGCCCCAGCAGGCCGATGAAGACTGCCAGCATCAGCGCCTGCAACAATGCCGACCGTCCGCTGATGCGAACGGACAAATATCCGGCCAGCGCGGCAAACGGGAACGCCGTAATCCAGTCCCAGGCGATCCGCAGACCGTAAGAGGGTGGAAACAGCAGATCGGCGAGCGCGCTCGCGGCCATCACCAGGGCCACCATCAGGCCATAGCTCAGCAGCACGGAGGCCACCGCGGCCGCCAGAAACCGGCCGGGTCCGCCATCCCGCAGGGCGACCCGCGTCAGCGGCACGGCGGATCGCACCGCCTGCGACCAGTACCACAGTCCGGCGCCGCCGCGCCCGTGAAATTCTTCTTCCAGATCGCCCAGGATGAAATCCCGATCCCGGTCGCTTGCCGCCATCATCAACAGCGTCCTGGCTGCCGCGGGCGGCTTCATGACATTCTCCAGGATTCGGTCAGGCCCTCCCGCATCTGCGCCAGCGAGTGCTGTGCTTCGGCCAGCGCCCTGCGGCCTTCCGCGATTACTTCGAAGTAGCGCTTGGCGCGCCCGCCCCGCTCCGGCGTCGGACCGGCCACCCGGCTAGTGACATATCCCTTGGTTTCCAGGCGATCCAGCGTGGCGTAGACCGCCCCGATGGCCACATCCCGGCCGGTGCGCTCGGCGATTTCCTGCCGCACCCGCAGGCCGTATGCCTCGGCCCCCAGGCGCAGCAGCGCCAGCAGCACAATCTGTTCAAACTCACCGAGATATTCGCCCTTGGCCATCGACTTCTACAAAATAGAACAAATGGCGGATCGTGTCAAGAACAATCTGGAAGGGAGTCACCGCGCCCGGTTCACCAGCCATAACACGAGCGTCACGAGGATGCTCAGCAGGATGCTGGTCGCAATCGGGAAATAGAAGGTCGAGTTGCGCCCCCGCACCACGATGTCGCCGGGCAACTGTCCGGGCTTGAAAGGCAGCCTCGCGCCGAAACTCCACAACAATCCCGCCGCGATCAGAACCACACCGGCCACAATCAACATCCGGCCGACATTCATGCTTCCATTCTACCCGCCGGTGTAGACGCGACCCCGGTGTGCGCCGATCAGAATTTGGAACAGGCGGTGCGCGATCAGCTCGTGCAAGGTCAGCAGCTCGCGATTCTGTTTCACGATCGCGTCGGCGTCCAGAGGGTTCACCGGCCCGCCGCCGCTCTTCATCGCCTGGTACGCCTCCGCGATCACCGGATCGGCGATTGCGTCTCCGGCCATCTCCCAAAGCGTGATGAACCGGTCCACGGCGGTGGGGAAGCTCACCGCGAAGACGCCCCAGTTGGAGGTGGTCCGCGGCGGCTTGTAATCCAGGTTGAACGGCCCTTCGAACCCATGCGACCGCAACAGAATCAAGACATTCAGCCAGTCCAGCGGATTCACCAGCCCCACGGCGATATCCACATCGTGCTTCAGGCGGTAGCCGTCATTGATATCGAAGTGCCACAACTTGCCGGCCAGCAAGGCCCGCGCAAGAGCCGCGCGCGGCGCCCCGCCCCACATCAGCTCATGCAGGTACTCGGGGTTCAGTCCGACCATCTCCGGATGGTCCAGCAGACCGCTGGCGATGAAGGCGAGCATCGCGTCGGATGTCGGCAGCAGAATCTCAGCTTGCGGCTCGAACGGCTTCGCTTCCATGCAATGCCGCAGTGTGGGACGTCCGGCGCTTTCGGCGATTTCGATGTCCGCGCGGCAGGCGGCGTTCAGCGCTTCCGCGTACCAGCGAAGCGTCTGCATCTCGTCGATGGCCCCTTGCGTGTAGTAGCCGAGCGATCCAGGCCAGTACACGGCGTGCGTCGCCCCCAGTTCATGCCCGATTTTGACCGTGTTCGCCAGCCGCCGCGCCGCATACTCGCGAACTTCCGGCGCTTCCGCCGCCGGCCCCCCGGCCCAAACGGCATGGTGGAAGGTCTCCGTGGTCACCATGGAGCAGGCGACCCCATGCTCGCGCAGCGTCCCGCCAATCCGCTCGACAATCTCGTCCTGCGCTTCGCGAAACAGTGCCGGGGTGGGAATCACGTCGGTGTCGTGCGTGGCCCAGTATCCGATCCCGATGCTCGCGTACCGCCGGATCACTTCCTCGAATCCCACGGCTGTCCGCGTGGGCGCATGAAACAGAGCGTGACCTTCGTATGCCGCAGCCCATTGCGGACCCGACAGGTAGTACTTGCGCCGGACCTCGGGTGAGTAACCGCCTCCGCAGGAAGCAAGCAGGCGTTCGACAAGAGACTGTTGCTGGTTCGGGTCGAGCGGCATCGACGATAATGATAGTTCACCATGCCGTTGCCACGCCGGGATTTCATGCGCCTTGCGTGCGCCGCTCCAGCCGCTTATTGCACCGCATCCCTCGCCGGCCAGACCAGGCCGGCGGCTGGAGACCGGAGAATCGGGCGGCTGGCCGCGGTCGCGCGACTCTGGAACGCGATCAAGTACTTCCATCCGTACCTCGCCTACCGTCCCCTCGATTGGGACGCCGCGCTGCTGCGCGCCATCCCCGCGATCGAATCGGCTCCGGACGCCCGAGCCTACGAGGCGGCTGTCGCCGGAATGCTGGCCGAGCTGAACGATCCGCAAACGCGCACGGGAGGCGACGTCCCACCGCCGGCCCCGGCGAAGTCCCGGGTCCGCTTCTACTCCGGCTATGCCGCGCAGCGCGGCACGCCCTCGCCTCGCTACTATTCGCGGTTCGAGGAGGCGGATGCGGTCGAGTTCCACGGCGTCGCTCTCGGCGAAGGCTTGTCCGCGGTGATCCGCGTCTCCGAGCCCGCCGACGCCGACGCGCCCGCGTGGAATCCGGACCTTGCCCGCGATCGCGTCTACGAGGATTCGCCCTGCCCGGATCGCGAGAAGCGTATTTTGGCCTGGTTCCGCCTGTGGGGCGTTCTGCACTACTTTTACCCCTATCACGCGCTGACCGGCGATTACTGGGAGCGTGCGCTGGAATCAGCCCTGCCACGCTTTGAGCAGGCCCAGGACAGCGCCGGCTACGCCCTGGCCGTCCTGGAAGCGCTCAAGCCGCTCAATGACACACAGATCGCCGTGTTCCACTCGGGAATCGAAGCTCACTTCGGCGCGTTTGCTCCGGGGCTGGACCTGAAATTCATCGAAGGCCAGACCGTGGTGACGCATGTCTTCGACAAGCGATCCGGCGTGGAGTTGGGCGACACCATCCTCGCGGTCGACGGTGAGGACGTGTGGGCCCGGCGGGAGCGGCTGGGGCGCTTGCTTTCCGCCTCCACCCCGCAGGCTTTGCACCTGCGAGTGACGCAATCTCTGCTGGGCGGAGCGTTCGAATCAAACGCGCGGATCGCCCTCCGCAATGCCGAAGGGCTGCGCCGGGAAGTGGTCCTGCAGCGGACCTTCCGCGCAACCCGGGCCCTGCGCCGCAACGCGATGGCCCATGTCGACGAGAGCCTGAACCTGGGTTACCTGGATCTCATCCGCCTGCGGCCGGATCAGTTGGAGGGGGCTTACAACCTGATCTCCGAATGCCGCGGCCTGCTGCTCGACCTGCGCGGGCATCCGCAGCCCAACTCCTGGCTGATTGCATCCCGCTTCACGAAAGCGAACGTAACCGCCGCTCTGGTGGATCGCCCGGAGTGGCGGCATCCGGCCCGGCCTTCGCCCCGAACTTTCGACCAGAACTTCGGACCTTCCTCGAGCGGAGGCTTCCGCGGCAAGGTGGTTGCCGTGGTCAACGAAGAGACCTTCGGCCTCGGCGAGCACGTCTGTCTGTACCTGGAGGCAGCCGGCGGGGTGACCTTCTTCGGCTCACCCACTAGCGGCGCGGATGGCGATCCCACCAATCTTGTTCTGCCCGGCGGCGCTACGGTCGTATTTAGCGGACAGGGGATTCGCCATGGTGACGGACGCCGGCTGCAGGGAGCCGGCCTGACGCCGCACGTCGCAGCCGCGCCAACAATCGCCGGGGTTCGCGCCGGCGACGATGAAGTCCTGGCCAGGGCGATCGATTGGCTGAAGAACTACCGGGCAATCTGACAAGTTTCCGCCACCCGACAAAAACTGGTCGCGGGTGTTTCCAGCCTGCAGGCTTATTTCGAATGATTTAGCGATGGCCTTCCACTTGCCACACGATACTGCAACAGCGCGCTCCTGCACTCCGGCAGCGCGGCAAGCATGGTGTCCGGCGAGTAATCATTGAGACTGGCCGGCCTCCTCTCCACGGGGTCAGCGCCCCTCTCCTGGCCGCTGACCCTCCTCCGCTATCCAGACAGGCGAGAATAAGAGAATGCGGCTCGCCGTAGTTCTCGCCCTCCTCATTGTTTCGGCGCTCGATGCTCAGCAAGTACGTTTGACGCCCGCGCCGGGCCGTCCCCTGACGCAAATTACCGATATTCAGTCCCCGCGCGACGGCTCCGGCCGCCTGATGCTGGTCCAGATGCGAGGCCAGATCTGGATCCGGCGAAACGACGCCGTGCTCGAGACTCCGTTCCTGGACATCAGCAGCCGCACCGCACCCGGCGGAGAGCGCGGCCTGCTGGGGATGGCGTTCCCGCCCGATTTCGCCCGCAAGCAGTATTTCTACGTCAACTACACCGACTTGCGGGGCGACACGGTGGTGAGCCGGTTCCGGGTAAGCGCGTCGAATCGCGATGCCGCCGACGCGTCCAGTGAACAAGTCCTACTCACCATCGACCAGCCGTTCGCGAATCACAACGGCGGGCAACTCCAGTTCGGCCCTGACGGCTTCCTGTACATCGGCACCGGCGACGGCGGCAGCGGCGGCGATCCGCAGAACAACGGCCAGCGTACCGACACCCTGCTGGGGAAGATGCTGCGCATTGACGTGGAAAGCGACTTGGCGCAGTATCGTGTCCCGCCCTCGAATCCGTTCGTGGGCAATGCATCCTATCGCCCGGAGATCTGGTCGACCGGTCTGCGCAATCCTTGGAGGTACGCCTTCGACCGCGCCACCGGCGACCTGTGGATCTCTGATGTCGGCCAGAATCGCGCCGAGGAAGTGAACTTCCAGCCGGCTTCCAGCCGCGGCGGCGAGAATTACGGCTGGCGCCTGATGGAAGGCCTGCAATGCTTTGTCACCGGCTGCAACATGGCCGGCCTGACCATGCCGGTCCTCGAGTACGGCCGCGGCCTGGGATGTTCCGTATCGGGCGGCTATGTCTACCGCGGCGCGCGTTATCCGGCTCTCCGAGGCATGTACCTGTATTCCGATTTCTGCTCCGGCCGGATCTGGGGCGTGCGCCGCGAAGGAAGCGCATGGGTGAATCGCGAGCTGCTGAATTCCGGCCGCCCCATCGCCACCTTCGGTGAAGATGAGGACGGCGAGCTGTTCACCGCCGATTATGGCAGCGGCGCGCTGTTGCGGATCGAAAGCAGTACGAGTCCGTTCTTCACCTCGGCATCGGTGGTGAACGCGGCCAGCAATCGGACGGGACTGGTGGCGGGCTCTCTGGCAACGGTGTACGCGGCGGGAGTTCGGGAAGCGTCCGGGATCGAGGGGGCGGCTTCCCTGCCCCTGCCCTCGACCCTGGGCGGCGTGCGCATCACTGTAGGAGGAGTTGCGGCGCCGGTCCTGTCCGTATCCAACAACAATGGACTCGAACAGGTGAACTTCCAGGTCCCATTTGAAGTCGCGGGCCGTGATCGTGTATCGGTGATCGTCACGCGCAATGGCGCGAGCGATCCGGTGGAGCTGCCGTTGTCGGCGGCGCAGCCTGGGGTCTTCACTTCCGACGGCGCTCGCGCCATCATCGTGGACGCGATTGAGAACCGAGTTGTCGAGGCCCTGGAGCGGGGCCGCTTCTATTACTTCTACGCGACCGGGCTCGGCGCCGTCAGCAACGCGCCCCAGACCGGGGCCGCCGCCCCGCGCAACCCGCTGGCGCAGACGCGCGCCGGCGCCCAGGTGCGCATCGGCTCGGCCATGGCCGAGGTGCAATACTCCGGTCTCGCGCCGGACTTCGCGGGTCTGTACCAGATCAACATTCGCGTAGCCGAGAACACGCCTCCGGGCGCCGCCGATCTGGTTCTGTCCGTCGGCGGGGCCGAAAGCCCCGCCGTACGCGTCACGGTGCGCTAGAATTCAGCGGATTGCCCACAGGCGCGCGCTGGAGCGCAGCAGCAGCGTGGATCCGCTGATGGCGGGCGTGGACATGCACAGCTCGCCGATCGAGTTCTTCGCCAGCAGTTCGTAGGTTTCGCCGGCGCGAACCACATAGGTCTCGCCGTCCTCGTCGATGATATAAACGCGGCCCGCGGCAGCCACCGGCGACGCGGACACGCGCGCGCTGGACACCCGCTGCTCATAGACCAGGCTCCCGTCGGTGGCGCGGTAAACCCGCAGGATTCCGTTGTCGTTGATCGCGTACACCAGGCCCTTGTACTCGACCGGCGACGGCATGTAAGGAATCGACCGGGTCACCGACCATTCGGGCTTCAGTTCTCCTTCGCCGCCGAGCTTCACAGCGAAGAACTGGCCGTTTCCGCCGCCGCCCGAGATGATCACGCGGTCCCCGGCGATCACGGGAACCGGGATGCGATCGTAGGGTTGCTTGACGCTGTTGTCCACGCGCCACTTCTCGCGCCCGGTGCGCGCGTCATAGGCGCGAATCCACTTCGGCGAGTTCGCCACCAGCTCGCCTCGCGGGGTGATCGCCGGCGTGGACCAACTGTAGCCTTCCGTGCGCGCAACCCGCCACGCTTGCTTGCCGGTAGCCAGCTCGTAGGCGGCGATGTAGCCGTCCTTGCGGAAGTCGCATTGAACGACGACCAGATTCTCGAAGATGACCGGCGAACTGGAGGGATCCAGGGCGTCCTTCGGGTTGGTTACGCCCAGGTCGTGCTTCCACAGGATCTTCCCGTCGCGGTCCAGGCCGACCACCACTTCGGAGCCGAGCGCCGCGACAATGTACTTGCCGTTCGTCGCGGGCGTCGCGTTGGCGTAGCTCCCTTTTGCGTGCCGCGCGGCGCGCGGAGTGGCTTCATGCAGCACCCGATCCCAGAGGATCCTGCCCGACTTCTCCTCGATCGCGAGCATCCGCCACTCGTGCGGCACCGCGTCCGAGGCAAAGACCACCTTATCGGACGCACTCAGGTCGATTTTCGAAGTTCCCTGACGGGCTACGGCCGTCAGCGCATACACCCTGCCGCCATGCACGATGGGGCTTGCGTGCGCGAGTCCGGGAAGGTCCAGCTTCCAGCGGATGTTTCGCGATTCGCTCCAGGAAAGCGGCGGCTTGGCGGAGTCGGCGACGCCGCTGCCGTTGGGTCCTCGGAAGGAGGCCCAGCCGGAGGCCAGGGTGAGAATCAGAAAGTACAGAGTCGGCATGGTGGGTAGACGCCGGTCCGCGTGGACCGTTTTGCCCGTGGGGTGAGGCGTGCGTTTTTGGGGGCAAGCTGCCGGGAGTACATTCAGGAATCCGGCCGCGTTCGAAGCGCATCGTAAGTAGGCCCGCGCCTGTATCGATATTGCCGGGAAACCGCTACACTGAAGAAACAAACACGATCTATGGCTACCACCGTCTCCTCCGCTCTCGATCCTCAAGCAGCAAAGTCCCGGCTCGACGACTGGACCCAGGAAGTCGTCAACTGGCATTTCGACCCGGAACACGGGACGCCTTTCTGGATCGAGTACGCCCGCAAGCTGGGCTTCGATCCCCGCAAGAAGATCCAGAAGTACGAAGATCTCGACATCCTGGGACCGTTCCAGGATGACTGGCTGCGTGGCGGCCCGGTGCGGCGCTGGGTGCCGAAGGCTTACGCCCATAAGCCGATTTACGTGTTCGAGACCGGAGGGTCCACCGGCGTTCCCAAGTCGCGCGTGGTGATGGACGACTTCCGGATCGATTACGAGGAGTTCTCCAAGACTCTGCCGGACAAATATTTCCCCAAGGGAAGCGACTGGCTGATGCTCGGACCCAGCGGTCCGCGCCGCCTGCGCCTGGCCGTCGAACATCTGGCGCAGCATCGCGGCGGGATCTCCTTCTGCATCGACCTGGATCCCCGCTGGGTGATCAAGCTCATCAAGCAGGGCCGCCCCGATGAAGCGGACCGCTACAAGCAGCACTGCATCGACCAGGCGCTGACCGTTCTCCGCGCCAACGAGATCAAGTGCATGTTCGCCACCCCGAAGCTGCTCGAAGCCTTGTGCGAGAAGGTGGACCTGCGCAAGTACGGGATCACCGGAGTATTTTGCGGCGGCACGGAGATGACGCCCCAGTTCCACCGCTTCGCGGTCGAGGAACTGCTGGGACCGGATATCTACTTCGCGCCCACTTACGGCAACACGCTGATGGGCTTGGCCACCCACAAGCTCCCGTTCGACCCCGCGGACAATTGGGCCATCATCTACTACCCGCCGTCGCCGCGGGCGATGATCGAGGTAGTCGGCTTCGAAGATGCGTCCCAGGTAGTCGGCTACGGACAGACCGGGCGGGTCCGGCTGACCACGCTGACCAAGGAGTTTTTCGTGCCCCGCTTCCTGGAGCGCGACGAGTGTGAACGCGAGAAGCCCTGCCAAGCCTATCCCTGGGATGGGGTGCGCAACGTGCGGCCGTTCCGCGGCTTCGGGACCTCGGTGGTGGAAGGCGTTTACTAGCCGCCCGCCCCTCCAATTTACCGCCCGGCCCGCCGATATGTAGTTCTGTGAGCCTGCACGGCTGGATTCCGCCTGCCCGGTCCCGCTGGCCTTCCTGGCTGCGGAAAGCGGTCCTTCGAAATCGCAACCTGATGACCGCGGTCGCGCTGCTCACCGGCGCGGCGCTGGCAATCCTGGGCGGCTGGTGGACCCGCGAGTCCTACCAGCGCACCGCCGTGGCGCAATATCAGGCGGCGGCGGAAAACCGTATTTCCGCGATTCACCGCGAAATCATCGGCATTCCCCTGGTTCTCAGCGGACTGCGCGAGGTCTTCGCGCTGGACGGCGCCGGACGAGGCGCCGAGTTCGAACGTTTCGGACGCGGCATGTCCGGCGCCCTGCCCTCCCATCTGGGATTGTACTGGCTGGCCCCCGCCGGTAGTGACGGCTGGGCGGTAATGCGGCGCAGTTGTCCGGACGCGCCGTGTGTCTGGAGTCTGCGGTCGGAACCCGCCGCGATTCCGGCGATTGCCCGCGCCCTGGAGGACGCCCGGATCAGCCGGCAGCTTCGCTTATCGGCACGCTTCGCCATCGGCTCCCGGCACCACGTCGCCATGGTGGAGCCGGTCTTCCGGGAAGGCTCGCCCCAACCCAGCGGTTTTCTGCTGGCGCTTCTGAGTCCTGATTTCCTGGTGGAGAGCGCACTTGGCTACCTCCGGCCGTCCGGGGTGGAAGTTTATCTCTACGATGTATCGAACCGCCCGCCCGAGTTCCTGTATCATCACCGCTCACGCGCCGGCCGCGGCCACGCCGCCCCCCGGAACGTGGACCCGGAGAGCGGTTCCTTGGTGGCCCCTCACGCCCATTCCGGCGAGTTCGACCTCGGCGGGCGGAGATGGTCGGTCCGCTGCCTGCCCGCTCCCGGCGTGCTCGACCGCGAACTGCCGCAGCCCTGGCTGGTCCTGCTGGGAGGCCTGCTGCTTTCCTGCGCCGGCGCTTTCGCCTTCCACGCCCAGGTCCGCCGCATCGCCGGGTTCGAGAAACAGGTGGAGGAACGGACCCGCGAGCTCTCCCTGATGAACCGGGAACTGGCAGTGGCCCGCGACGCGGCGGTGGAAGCCTCGCGTGTGAAATCCAGTTTTCTGGCGAACATCAGCCACGAGGTCCGCACGCCGCTGAACGGCATCGTCGGCATGACGACATTCCTGCTCGATTCGCCGCTCACGCCCGAGCAAAAAGAGAATGCCAGCGTGGTCATGGAGTGCTCGCGATCGCTGCTCGCGCTGATGAACGACCTGCTGGATCTGACCAAGATCGAAGCCGGGCGCATGGACGTTGCCAGCGAACCGTTCGATCTCGTGGAACTGGTGGAGCGCACCGCCGACATGGTCGCAGACAATGCCCGCGCCAAGCGCCTGCGGCTGGACCTCGAGTTCGCGCCGGAGGTTCCCGCCTGGGTGCGGGGCGATCCCGCGCGAGTGCGGCAGGTGCTTCTGAACCTGGCCGCGAACGCCGTGAAGTTCACCGACGCGGGCTTCGTTTGCATTCGCGTCGAGCAGGTTGAGCCAGAACGCATCCGCGTCTCCGTGGAGGACTCCGGAATCGGCATCGACGGAGCCCGGCAGCAGGACGTCTTCCGCCGCTTCACACAGGTGGACAGCTCCCCCACCCGCCGCCATGGCGGCGCGGGTCTGGGACTCGCCATCGCCCGCCAACTGGTCGAACTCATGTCCGGCGAAATCGGCGTCCGCAGCAGTCTCGGAGGCGGCGCTACCTTCTGGTTTACGCTGCCCCTCCCCGCCGCTCCCGCCGAATCGGGCACGGATCCGGGAACGCCAGCCGGCGAGATCCTGCTGGCCACGGCCGAGCCCGCCACAGCCAGGCTTCTGCGCTACCACGCTGCCGCGGCCGGCATCACCATCCACGAGCTCACCAATCCCTGGACCTGGAAGCAGGAAGCGACCGTTCCGGCGCGGACCTGGCTGGCCGTCGTGGTCGACGAGAGCTTCACCCCCGTCCCCTGCCCCGGCATCAACGTGATCGGCCTGGGGTGCGGACGCGGCGGCGGCGTTGAGTGGCTGCGCAAGCCGGTGCACCGCGCCGCCTTCCTGGCGAGCCTCCGCGCAGCTCCACCGCGAACGGCTTGCGCCCCGGCCGCCGGCGCACCCCCGCACGGGGAGTCCCTGCGCGTGCTGCTGGCCGAGGACAACGCCGTCAACCAGCATGTAGCCGTGCGCATGCTGCAGAAACTGAACTGCGCCGTCAGCGTCGCATCGAGCGGCCTGGAGGCCGTCGAACGCTATCGCGAACTGCGGCCCGATCTCGTATTCATGGACTGCCAGATGCCGCGGATGGACGGTTTCGAAGCCACCGGAGCCATTCGCGCGCTCGAAACCGGAGGCCGCCGTACGCCCATCATCGCGCTGACCGCCAACGTGATGGCCGGCGACCGCGATCGCTGCCTCGCCGCCGGCATGGATGGTTACCTGGGCAAGCCCCTCGATCTAAACGCCCTCGCCGAGGCCCTTCGAGTCTGGTCCCCGGCTAAGCCTTCCCCGCTTCAGCCGGAACCCGGCGCAGCCGGTACACCAGCGCCCCGGTGAGAATCGTCACCACCGAAACCGCCGAGATCGCCGGACGCTTTTCAAAGCCCTGCACGATCATCCAGGTCCCGACCAGCAGGAAAATCGCCGGCATCAGCGGCCAGGCGAAGCTCACCACGCGCAGCTTCATCCACCCCTCGCGCTTGCGAAACCGGAACAGCGAGGCCACCGACATTACGGCGAAGAAGTTCAGCGTAAAGCCGATGTACACCACCAGTTGCGGGAACGGCGTCACGGTCAGCAACATGGTGCAGACGCCCTGCGCCAGAATCGCGTACACCGGCGTGTGCCAGCGCGGATGCACCGTCGCGGCAGACTTCAGAAATGCCCCGTTGTTGGCCATGGCGTAATAAACGCGAGGCCCGATGGTCACCATCGCGTTCACCGTGGACATCAGCGACACCGCCATCAGCGCGGCGAACACGCCCCCCACTTGGCTGCCAAACAGGTTGCCCGCCGCCAGCGATCCCACCGCCACCACGCCCTTCATCTGCTCCGGCCGCACCGCGTAGATGAACAGCGTGTTCAGCAGCAGGTACAGCGCGGCGACAATCGATGTCCCCAGCAGCAAGGCCAGCGGCAGCGTGCGCGCCGGCTGCTTCAGTTCCTCGGCCACATAGGTCGCCGCGTTCCATCCGGAATAAGCAACGTAGATCCAGAACAGGCTGATGGCGAACTGCGCCGGCACCGGCGTTTGCGTCCAGCGCGCGGCCGGCTGGGAGAAGTGGTTCCAGTCTCCCGCGCCGAACGCGAAGCCAAGCACAACGAACCCCGCCAGCACGGTGACCTTCAGCAGCGTCAGCGCGTTTTGCACGCGCGCCGTGCGCTGCACGCCCACGCAATTCAACAGCGTGAACATCGCCACCAGCGTGCAAGCCGCCAGTTGCGCGCCTCCGAACCGGAAGGTCCAATCGCCCGATCCCGCGAATGCGTGCGCGTTTTCCTGTTTCAGCGCCGGAAAGAAGTAGCCGAGATAATCGGAGAACGCCAACGCCGCGGCCGCGATCGGCGCCGAAAAGCCGGCGAAAAACGACACCCAGCCGCTCATGAAGCCCCACGTGGGACCATAGGCTCGGGTCAGGTAGATATATTCACCACCCGAACTAGGCAGGTTGATCCCGAGCTCGGAATAACAGAACGCGCCGATGAGCGCGCACAGCGCCCCGACCACCCAGATCAGCAGAATCAGCGGCGGCGAGCCCAGATCCCCGGCCAGGAACCCGGTGGTGGTAAAGATCCCGGTGCCCACCATGTTGGACACCACCAGCGCCGTCGCACTGGCAAGGCCAATCTGGCGCAGAAGAACCGGTTTAGCTAGAGTTGCCATCGTTTACCGCTTGGAATGCTCCGCCGCGGTCGCCATGTGCCCGCTGGAGCGGCTCAGCGAACTGCCGCCGTCGCATACGAACGTTCCGCCGGTGATATACCCGGCCGCGCCGGAGCTCAGAAACAACGCCAGATCCGCGAGTTCGTCCTTGGTTCCATACCGCCGCAGCGGGATGTTACCGGTCAACTGCTCGCGAGCCTCGGCGGTGGGCGTCAGGCGCGACATCCCCTCCGTATCCGCCGTCGGCCCCGGGGTCAGGATGTTGCAGCGAACGCCCGCCGGACCCCATTCGATGGCCAGCGTCTTGATCAGCAGGTCAATGCCCGCCTTGCCCGCGCAGACATGCGCCTGATACGGGATCGGCTGCCAGGCATGGCTGGCCGAGATCGCGATCACCGACGCTCCCGGCTTGCGCAGGAAGTCGTAGCTCGCGCGGCAGGCATGAAAGGTGCCCAGCAGGTCAATGTCGATCACCGCCTTAAACGCGTTCGCCGACATATCCAGGACGGCTGCCGGGAAATTGCCCGCCGCTCCGGCCACCAGGATATCGATGTCCCCCCACGCGTCGTGAGTGGCCTGGAACGCCGCGCGCACCGCGTCGTAGTCGCGCACGTCCGCGGCGTGGGTCAGCACCTGGACCCCGCTGCCGGAAATCGCTGCCGAAGCGGCGGCAAGCTTGTCCGGCTTGCGTCCCAGGATGGCGACGTTCGCCCCGTGTTCGGCAAACCGCTCCGCCATGCGCAACCCGATGCCCGAAGATCCGCCGGTAACGAAAGCGACTTTCCCCCGCAGCAGGCCTTCACGAAAAATCGATGACATAAACAAACAGCATACTGGACGCGGCGGTCCGCGGGAGCGCTAATGAAGACGATGCCAGCGGACGATCGGAACTCATGAACGCGGCTCAAGCCTTCATCGCCGTCGTGATGACCCTGCTCGCCTGGGCCGTGTTCCGCCTGATGCGCAACCCGGAAACGCGTCGGCCGCAATTTCAGCAATGGCCGGTGGCGTCGCGGCGGGCGTCGCTGTTGGGCGCGGCCGCGATCCTGTTGCTGGGGGTTCTGTTCGTCTGGTTTCAAGGCATGGACTGAGGCGGCGCCGCTCAGCGTTCAAACGCCGGTGCGGCCGAGGCCGCCGCCCGAGCTTTCCTTTCGAAGTGGCTCTCGCGCATCACCTGGGCGACCTCCATGTCGTAGTATTCGTACCACTGCTCGCGCCCTTTCTGCTGCGTCAGCGCATGCTCCGGGTGCCGCCTCCAGGCTTCCAGCGTTTCGGCGCTTTCCCAGTAGACCAGCGTCAGCCGCTCGCCTTCTGTACCGTTATAGGAGCGATAGTCTAGAAAACCAGGCATTTGGCGTGCCAGCGACATCATTTCCTCGCCGGCGGCCTGAAAGTCCTGGCCGGCCGCGGCCGTGAGCTTGGAGCGAAAAATCACGATTACCATGCTTCTCCTATTACGCTGAAGAGCCGCAATCGTCTCTGCCGGGCGCGTACGAATTCGTCAAGCGATTCTCAAATCCGAACACAACCTTTCCCCCTCACTCCGGTAAGCCCTTGCGAATCTTAGAGTTCTGGTTGGATCTCGGGTTGCACCCGTTTGCCGTCATGCACTCCCTTGCTCAGGACCTCCGGCAAAGCGCGCGAACATTGATCAAGCAGCCAGGATTCTCGTTGCTGGTGATTCTCACCCTCGCCCTGGGAATCGGCGCCAATACGGCGATCTTCAGCGTGATCAACGCGCTGATCCTGAACCCGCCGGAGTTCGTGGAAGCCAGCCGCGTGGCCGCCATTTGGCGCAGCCCCAAGGACCGCCGCGTCGAAAACCATATCTCGTATCTGGAACTCCGCGACTGGCAGCAGCGGGGCCGCGCCTTCGAGTCGATCGCCGGCTACAAGACGCAGAGCTTCGTGATCCAGGGCGAGGACCGCGCGGAGAGCGTCCCGGGACTGCGGGTCACTTCCAACTTCCTATCCTTGTTGCGGATGCAAGTCATCCGCGGGCGTGATTTCCGCCCGGAAGACGAACCGCGCAACGCGCCGCCGGTGGTGCTGTTGGGCCATTCCTATTGGAAGGACAGGCTGAACGGCGACGAGGCGGCGGTGGGCCGGGAACTGGTTTTGAACGGCCGCGCGTTCACCGTGATCGGCGTCCTTCCGCGGGAATTCCGCTTCCCCATTGCGCCCAATAGCGATGCGTTGCTCACCACGGTGGCTGGGGAAGGAAGGAATCTGGAAGAGCGCGGCGCTCAGGTTCTTCGCGCCGTGGGACGCTTGCGTCCCGGTGTTCCGCTGGAACAGGCGCAATCGGAGTTTCGCGCCATCTCCGCCGGCTTGGAGAAGGAACATCCGCAACACAGCAAAGATGTCTCCGCCATCGTTGTTCCCGTTGACGAGCACATCGTCGGACCCGCCATCCGGCAGGCACTGTGGCTGCTTCTGGGTGCAGTGGCATTGCTGCTGCTGATCGCTTGCACGAACGTCACCAACCTCCTTTTGGCGCGATCCGCGGTGCGCCAGCGGGAGCTGGCCATACGCGCGGCCCTCGGCGCCGGAGGCTGGCGGCTGACGCGGCTGCTGCTCAGCGAAGGTCTTCTGCTTTCCGCCGTGGCGGGGATGGCGGGACTGCTGCTGGCGGCCTGGAGCATGGCCGCCATTCAGGCTTACGGGGGCAGCCAGTTGCCCCGCATCACGGAGTTGCAGGTGGACGGCCGGGTCCTGGCGTTCACCGCGCTGGTGTCGCTGCTGACCGCGCTGCTCTTCAGCGTGGTTCCCGTGGTCCGCGCCGCTCGGCCGGACGTTCACGAAGTGCTCAAGTCAGGCTCGAAAAGCTCTTCGGCAGGAACAGGAGCGCGGCTGTGGCAGGATTCGCTGGTGGTCGCCGAGGTGGCCCTGGGCCTGGTGCTGCTCGCCGGCGCCGGCCTCATGATCCGCAGCTTCAGCCAGTTGGTAAATGTGGACCCCGGTTTCGACCCGCGCAACGTGCTGATGGGGCGCATCAGCCTGACCAGGCCCGTATACTCGGATTCCGGCGAAAGGGCGCGGTTCCTCCAGCAGACGCTCGATCGCCTGCGGGCCCTGCCGGGCGTCGAAAGCGCCGCGCTCGTGGCCCCCATGCCGTTCAGCGGAGGCAACGTCGCGGGCGACTTCCGCATCGAAGGCGCGCCGCCGCCGCGCCCCGGCGACGAGCCGATGGCGGCGATCCGCAGCGTGACTCCGGAGTACTTCGCCGCCATTCGCATCCCGCTTCGCCGCGGCCGCTACTTCACGCCGCGCGACCGCCGCGGAGCGCCAGGCGTTGCGATCATTAACGAAGCACTTGCCCGGCAATACTTCCCGAATGAAGACCCCGTGGGCCGGCGCATCTCCAACATCGGCGCGAATCAGAATGAGGGCGATCCCAAGACCTGGGAAATCGCCGGTGTCGTGGGGGACGTTCGTCACGGCAGCCTGACCGCGGCCGCCGAGCCCGAGATCTACCTGCCCTTCGAGCAAAACACCTGGAACTGGGGCAACTTCCTGGTGAGGACCTCGGGCGATCCCGCGGCGCTGAGCCGCGCGTTCACCGATGCCATTCGCTCCGGTGACAAGACCGTGCTGATCACCCGGGTGCAGCCCCTTCCTCAAGCCATCGCCAATTCGGTGTCGCGCTCGCGGTTCTACACGTTCCTGTTCGCGCTCTTTGGCGTCGTAGCCATCGTGCTCACCTTGTCCGGTATCTATGGCGTGATCTCGTACACGGTTTCCCGCCAGACACGCGAGATCGGAATCCGGGTAGCGCTGGGCGCCCGGTCGGAGAGCGTGTTCCGGCTGGTGGCGGGGAGAGGACTGCTGCTTACGCTGGCGGGGATCGGACTCGGCTTGGCGGGAGCCCTGGGCGTCTCTCGATTTATGGAGTCGCTCCTGTTCCAGGTCCGCGCCACGGATCCGCTGACCTTCGCCGCGGTGGCCGTGGCGCTGCTGCTGGTAGGACTGGCGGCCAGCGCGCTTCCCGCGATGCGCGCCGCCCGCGTCGATCCTATTGTCGCGCTACGCGCTGAATAGCAAGCTGCGTCAGAATAGTGGGATGCTGCCTGGCCGAGCCCTCGCGCTGCTCCTGCTTTCCACTTCGGGAGCGCTTTTCGCCCAAGACCGCAACTCACCGCGGGGGCGCGCCGGGGAGTTCGACTACTACGTCCTGAGCTTGTCCTGGTCACCTGAGTATTGCGCTGGACCAAACGGGGGACGCGACACGACGCAATGCGGCGAACATCGCCAGTTTGGGTTCATCACCCATGGCCTGTGGCCGCAGTATGAGCGGGGCGGTTGGCCGCAATTTTGTTCGGCCGAGCGCATGGATAACCGCCTGATTGACGGGCTGCTTCCGCTGATGCCGAGCCCGCGGCTCATCCGGCATGAGTGGTCCAAGCACGGCACCTGTTCCGGGTTCGACAGCACGGGATACTTCCGGCTGGTCCGCAAAGCCTATGAGTCGGTGGGCATTCCCCAGCGGTATCGACAGCCCGGGGACGCCATCCGGCAGAGTCCGGCGGAATTGCGAGCCGCGTTCCGCGCCGAAAATCGCGCTCTTCCGGAAGACGGCTTCGCGGTCTATTGCAGCGGGCGGTTCCTGAGCGAGGTGCGGATCTGCCTGGACAAGGATCTAAAGCCGCGACCGTGCGGCAGCGGCATTCGCGACGGCTGCCGCGCGCCGGAACTGATCGTGCGGCCGGTGCGGTGACAACTGATATTCTGAAGCCGTGGAGAAGCTCGACAAGTTTCGCGTGGACCGGACAGTGATGGAAGTCGGCAAGGTTTCCGACCGGCACAGCGACCGCGAATACTGGCTGTCGAAGACGATCCAAGAAAGACTGGAAGCCCTCGAAATGCTGAGGCAGCTCGCCTATGGGTATGATGCGGCTACCGCCAGACTTCAGCGAGATCTTGAGGTTGTTAAACGCCAACGACGCTGAGTATCCGCTGGTGGGTGGCTTTGCCGTGAACGTCCACGGTTACTCCCGCAGCACCGGCGACATCACCGTGTGGGTCGATCCTTCCGCCGAAAATGCGGGTCGCGTCGCCGCCGCCCTTCGAGACTTCGGCTTCCCGAATGCCACGCCCGCGTTGTTCACCGAGCCGGATCAAATCGTGCGAATGGGGGTGCCGCCGCTCCGTATTGAGATGCTGACCGGGATTGACGGCGTGAAGTTTGATTCATGCTATCAGCGGCGCATCTCCGTGCGAACTGAGAATATCGAGATGCCAGTGATTCGTCTGGAGGACCTGATCGCGAATAAGAAAGCTGCGGGGCGGCCTAAAGACCTCGCCGATTTGGACGAATTGGAAACCTGAAATGATCAACGGCGGGGACTCGTGTGGAGAACACGAGAGAACCCCGCCGTCTTCTCTGGGAGAACTAGGTTACTCTTGCCCGCCGATCGCGGGATTCACGGTTCGCGGATCCACCGGCGTGATGTAGGTGAACCAGCCCAGCATCATTTCTTCCCACGTCTGCGGACCGAAGCGCACTTCCTTGGTCGGATCCGGGTTGTACTTGTTGTTCGGCGAATTGTCGAAGTGCGCCACGCATTCGATGCGCGATCCCTTCGGCAGGAGCAACGGCTCCTTCAACTCATACGTCAACTGCCAGTTGAAGTCGTACTTCGGCACCGAAAGCAGAATCTGCTCGCGACCGTCCGGGAACACGGCCTTGTACAGCCAGTCCTTGCCGCGCACGTGCATGTGCGGCATGAAGGAGATCACCTGCATGTCCTGCTTCACTTCGTACTTGGACTTCACCTCATGGTTCGGATCGCCCGGCGGGATCTTGAAGAAGTTGTTCCCAGCGACGGTGATCCGCGCATGGTACTTGGGCGGGACCGTGGCGTACTTGAATCCGAAGTAGCTGCGGTCCACTCGCTCCTTGCCGGACGCCGTGTAGTGCATCTGGAACACAAACTTGGAGCCCGCCTTGATCAGCCGCGCGGTGCCGGGCTCAAAAATGGTAGCCGGGTCGCCGGGAGCATAGCCCACCAGCATTTCGCGCCGCTCCGCCTGCTCGCCGCGCGCCGCCGATTCCGGCGTACCCGGAGGCAGAATGTAGACGATGATGTGATGCACCACGTCGCGCTTGTCCGGACGGGCTTCCACCGCCTGCACCCACACGTCTTCCTTGATTCCCGGGTCCACCGTGAAATGCTGGTACGGAATCGTTCCCTCCGCGGGCACCGTGTACTCTCGTCCCATGTCGATCACCACGTCCGGCTTGCCGATAGTCCAGCCGGTGACAAACTCCGGTGACGGAGGCAGATCCTTCACATTGCCTTCCGGCGATCCGGCGTTCACCCAGTTCACGATGGTCGCGACTTCGGTCTCCGACAGCCTCCGGTCGTTCTTGAACACCCCATGCGCCGGGTCCGCCAGCCACGGCGGCATGGTCCGCGCCACCACCTTCTCCTTGATGGCCTTGGCCCACGGACGCACTTCCTTGTAGCTGGTGAACATCATCGGCGCGGCTTCTCCCGGCCGGTGGCACTCCACGCAGCGCTGGTTCAGAATCGGCGCGATGTGCTTGGTGTAAGTCGGCTTGGCGACAGGCGCGTTGGCGCCGAACGCGGTGGCGATAGACAGGCCGGCCAGAACAAAACTGCTTCGGCTCATAACCCCTCCCAGAGCGAGCTTAACTACGTTCATTTATTTATCACGGTTGCGCCAAAGCGGACAAGCCCTTTTATTGTAATGAGTTGTAAGCCCTAACTCGGACTGTTTTAGTCCGAGCCTAATCTGCTGGAACCGGAGGAGTTGCCAGCGGTGATCCGGCCGGCGGATACATGGTTTTGTCCCGCAAGCCGACAATCTCTTCGGCTGGGAAGTCCGGGAACGGCAGTCTCCCCGACCTCCGCCAACCCGCCACCGCGGCCGCCGCCTTGTCGGCGGACTCCGCCGCGGGTCGCGAGTCCCGCCCCAGATACAGGGTCGAGCTTGGGAATGCGAATGCCGTGCCGGCCTCCGCCACCACGTCCATGATCCGCAGCAGCAGATCCTCCCGGACCGCCAGATATTGCGCGAAATCGGTGGTCAACACATAGGAGAAGATCTCGATCTGCAACGCCGATTCCGCGAAGTTCGACAACCGCGCCCGGCATCCCGGAGACTCCACCATGGGATGCGAGTGCAACAGCTTGCGGAGTTCCGCCAGCAGATAGCGCATCTGTTCCGGCGTCGTCTCGTAGCGCACGCCGAGGTTGGTTTGGAACAGGATCTTGCCCCGGGCCGTGAGATTCTCCAGGTTCATGGTCGCCAGAGTCCCGTTCGGCACGGTCAGCAGAGTGTGCTCGATGGTCCGGACGCGGGTGCTGCGCAGGCTGATGTCCTCGATGCTGCCCACCACTCCGCCGAAGCGGATCGTGTCGCCCACGCGGATCACCTCGTCCGACAGGACCGAGACGCCGCCGATAAAATTCTCCACCGTCTTCTGCGCGCCGAAGGCGAGTGCGAGGCCGCCGATTCCCAGTCCGGCCACCGCGGCCCCCGTCTGCACGCCCCACAAATTAAGAATGGCGATAATGATCAGCACGAACACGACCGCTTTCAGTACGCGGCCGCCGAGCAAGATCGCCGCCTCGATGCTCGCGCCCATCCGGGCAACCGTGCGGGCCTTGATCCGGTCCCCGCTCCAGTCGATGAACCGCCACAGCAGAACGCCGATACCGGCAAAAACGGCCATCGCGATCAGCCGCTGGTAGTAGAAACGGAAAAGCAGCGGCACTCCGATTTGGCTGAAGAACGCCAGGTGCAATACCAGGGAGTAGACGGCCCACAACGGCCGGCTGACGCGCAGCGGGAGCACCGGACGCTGCCGTGTCAGCAGTTTCCACAAGACGCCGAACACCCAGAGTTGCACCCACGCGGCGGCGATCGCCGGCACGATCGCCACGGCGATCGCAAGCCACTGCCACAGGGCCATCGACCAGATGTGGCGCTCCGTCATCCAGGACGGAAACCGTTCCACGAATGCCGGCGGACCAACCTCGGCGTAAAGAGCCGGAACCTGGCGCAGCGTCTCGTTCGCGATCAGCCAGATCTGCCCGTAGGTGGGATGGTTCACGCGCACCAGAATGAAGTCGCCCTCGCGGTCGCCGGCGGTGAATTGCCCGGCGCGCTCCTGGTCCGGCCGGCCGTCCTCGATGGAGCCTTCCGCCCGATTGCTGAGGGCTTCCAGCGTGCCGGTGAAGGCTTTGTCGAGCACCACGCGCAGTTCCGAGGCTAGGCGGGAGCCTCGCGACTGCCGCTCCGCGTCGCTCAACTCCAGGTACTGCGAAGCGGCGCTGAACTTGCCCGCCTGGACCGCTTGCATGAAGCGCAGCGCGGTGGATCGCGGCGTGTCGCGGCCGAGCGGATCGGACGGTTTGGACGCCGCCGGCTCGCTTTGCCCGGGAATCGGGATCTGCGCCTGCAGCAAAGTTACGACAAGAAGCGCCCCCGCGGCGCGCACAGGTAAAATCATCGGGCGGAATCCTCTCTAGCAAGGCTAGCGAATTCGCCCGGCTGTCAGCGGCTCGCGGGACGCAGGGCCAGTTGCCCCTGGCGGGAAAAGTTCACCGACTCCTGCAGGATGCGCAAGGCTTCGCCGCCGGCGTGGAACCCGGTGGAGTTCTCGGCCTCGACGAAATCGAGATAGAACTGCGCCTTACGCTGGAAGTCGCGAGCCTGGGCCAGTTCCGCATCGCTCCGCCCGCCCTCGCGAGCCTTCTTCAGGTCGTCGATCAAGTCCATCAGCGCGTTCATCGCCAGGTTGCGGGCATTCCAGAATCGCGTCTGGATCTGCTCCACGCGATCTTTCATCTCCTGCTCCGGAAAATGATGGCAGCCCTGGCAGGCGCGGTTCACGTTCAGCATCGGGCTGGCGACATGGTGATCGGAAATCTTCAGCCCGCCCTCGCGCTTGTACGGCATGTGGCAGTCGGCGCACGCGACTCCGGATCGCGCGTGAATGCCCTGGTTATAGAGCTCGAACTCGGGGTGCTGCGCCTTCAGAACCGGAGCTCCGGTCTCCTGATGCACGAAGTCCTTGTGGACAACCTCGTCGTAGTAAGCCAGAACATTCTCCACCTGCAGCCCCTTGTGCCACGGATAGGTCAACCGCTTTTCCGCGCCCTTGAAGTAGTATTCGACGTGGCACTGCCCGCAGACGTAGGAGCGCATCTCCTGCGCGGTGGCGTCGCGCGCCAGGTTGTAGTCCTTTACACCCTGCGAGGCTTTCAGCACCTGCATCGCTTCCACGAACGCCGGACGCGTGATCCGCAACTGCATCGTTTGCGGATCGTGGCAGTCGATGCACGCCACCGGATGCTTCACGAACTCCTTCGCTTCCATGTATTTCTTTTGATTGATCACCTCAAAGCCCCGCGTCAGGTCGCCATTGCCTGCCCGCCGGTAGGCCACCACCATGGAGGCGTGGCAGTTCAGGCAGGTGCCGGGCTGCGGATAATCCAGCACGCGGCGCGTGTATCGTTGGTCGTCGAGCATGAAGGCGTGGCCGCGCTCCTCCCGGAAATCCGCCGCGAACGCGTATCCCAGCCACATCCGCTTCAATCGCGGATCTTCCTGCAGCTTGCTTTGCGACACCACCACGCGCGGGTCCGCGTTCGTCGGCGCGTGCGGCAGGGCCTCCGATCCGCCATAGCGGGTCCGCTGCTGGTCCACGGTCTTCCGGTAATCGTCGTACTGCAGCGGAAAGTTCTTGCCCCATACCGCCGGATCCTCGATATCGTCGGTGAGCTCCACCACCCGGAAGTACGTCTGCCGGCCCTCCTGTTTGCGTTCGAAGATATTCACCAGCAGCGCCGTAATCGCGATCGCGGCGGCGGCGGTGATCGCGATGGTCCAAAGCAGCCTTCGTCTCATTCGCCTCCCTTATTCATGCAAATGGCCTACGTTGCGGTGGCAACGGATGCAACTTGTTTCTCCGGTATGCCCGATGGCCCGAATGTTCTCGGTGATCGCCGCGTGGCACTTGAGGCACGCCTGCTCCGTCTCCTCCCGGCTGCTCCGGGTGATTCGAATCACGTCCGGAAACCAGCCGGTGGTGAACTTCACCGAGTGGTTGATCCCGTGCCTCGCCTTGGCGAAGTACTTGGGGATCAGCCCCGCGGGCGTGTGACAGTCGTTGCAGGTGGCCGCCGCCCGGTGGCTGGATTTCAGCCAGCCATCGAACTGCGGGCGCATCACGTGGCAATTCACACAGGCGTTGGGGTCGTCCAGCAGGTACGAATAGCCCTTCGCGTATCCAAATGTGAATGCGCCGACGCCCAGCGCGATGCCCACCAAGGCGGCACTGGCGATCCACCAGGTAAATGCCGATGATCGCGCCATGGATCTCCTTGTATTTTAGAGCGCCCGCGGTTCGAAGACGTTTCTAAGGTTCCCCGTCCCAGCGCAGCGGCTCCCCATGCACCGGAATCGGGATGCGCGCAGGAGGCCACAGCGGCTTGGCCAAGCCCGAGCTCCAGCGCGCGACCGCCTCCACCAACTGGCGTGTCACATCCTCGTGCTGTGAGGCGACATTCGTGGTCTCCGCAAGGTCCTTTCCGAGATGGAACAGGCGGACATCCTCACCGATCTGAATCAGCTTCCATGGTCCGCGCCGCGCCGCCGTCTCATACCCGGCGCGCCAGTACAGCGTGTCATGCGGGGCTTGTTTGCCGCGGCCGGTGAGATGGGGCATCAGATCCACGCCGTCGAGCTCCGCGGGCTTGGCGGCGCCTGCGGCCACCAGGAGCGTCGGCAGCACGTCCAGGGAACTCACCGGAAGATCGTATTGACCGCCGGCCTTGATCCTGCCTGGGAAGCGGATCAGGAACGGGACTCGGATACCGCCTTCGTAGTAGGTGACCTTTTCGCCGCCCAACGGCGCGTTGCTCCCCGCGCCGAAGTGCGCGGGACTCCCGTTGTCGCTCAGAAACACGACCATCGTGTTCTTCTCCAGCCCCCGCTCGGACAGTTTCGCCAGAATCAGCCCCACGGCGTCGTCCATCGCGCTGGCCATCGCCGCCAGCATGCGATGCCGCGGATTGGCGATCTCCGGAAAACGATCCCAGTGCCGCTCCATGCTCTGGAACGGCGTGTGCACCGCGTTGAAAGCCACGTAGAGAAAGAAGGGAGAGGCCTTGTGACGCTCGATGAAGCTCGCCGCCTCGCGTCCGAAAGCGTCGGTCAGATACTCGTTCTCCTCCACCTGGTCGCGATTTCGGAACATCTGCGCTCGAGCGCCGGGCTTCTCCAGGGGAGCGGCGGCCGCCGCGGGCGTCGATTGCAGCAGCCCCCGCCCCGGCGTGGTCGGCAGGTAGTAGCTGTTGGCCCCGCGCAGGAAGCCGAAGAACTCGTCGAAGCCGCGCTCCAGCGGATGGTGCGCGGAGGTGGAGCCGAGGTGCCACTTCCCGATCGCGCCCGTCCGGTACCCGAGCCCGCGCAGCCGCTGCGCCATGGTCACCTGATCGAGCGGCAGCCCGACTTCGGGCCTTCCGTCGAGATTGCGCGGGTTGAACTCGTGCCCGAAGCGTTGTTGATACTTGCCGGTCATCAGGCCGGCGCGCGAGGGACTGCAGAGGGCCGCGGTTACATAGCCGCTGCTGAATCGAACTCCGCCCCGCGCCAGCGAATCGATCTTGGGTGTCTTCGTTCTTTGCGATCCGTAGCACCCAAGGTCGCCATAGCCGAGGTCGTCGGCCAGGATGACGATGAAGTTCGGCTTTGAGCGCTGCGCCTGTGCCCCTTGCGCCAGCATCCCGGCGATGAGCAGGGCGGAAGCCGCGAATGTGGGTCGCATCGCGGCAGTATAGCATCACCCTTTACTCAGGCATGTAGTTTTCAGTGATCCATAGCTCCGTGATCCGCCGATTCCATGTGAAGCCGATCTGACGGCCGCCGGGGTGTACGGTCAGGGCCGCGGCCAACCAGGGCAGAGAGCCGATTCTTTGTGGCGGCCCCCCGGCAGAAGGCACACGCCACAACTCGTTCGCACGCCCGTTCCGTTCGACGTAGATAAGGAAGGAGCTGTGTGGATCCCAGTTCACGTCAACGAGAGTCTTCGGAGCTTTCACCCGGACCAGTTCGCGGATGGCGCCCCCATCGAGTTCCTGAATCATCAGAACGCGGTCGGCTCCGAGGTTCTTTACAAAGGCAATCCGTTGCCCGTCGGCGGAGAGCTTCAGCCAAGTCATATGGAAACCGCTGTGTAGGATCCGTTCTGAACCGGTCTCCAGGCTTGCAAGCAGGAGATGGAAGACCGTGGGCTGCTCGCGGTCCTTTCGCTTGTAGAGAATCGTACGCCCGTCGGGGAGCCAGGCCGGATCGGCGGTGACCGATTCGGGCGCGTCGAGGTTGGCGAGGCGCCGGTCCGCACCGCTCCTGCGATCAACGACAAAGACCCCGGGTATTCCGCTTTCGTCATTGCCGGCGACGACGAATCTGGTTTGATCTGGGGACCACGCCAGCTGATAAAAGAATAGCGATTGGCGCACCGGAACTGAAATCTCCTCGCCGGTTTCGAGGCTCCGAATAACGAGCCCGTTCGACCGCAACGTTTTGGTGTTGCCCTTGGCAAGATAGGCGAGGAACCTGCCGTCGGGCGACCAGATCACGGCAGCGTCGCCTGGGGCGCGACCGTTCAGGGCATAACGTGGTTTCAAAGGAACTGGAACGCCGGTGAGAGCCCCCCGCCCTGGGTCGTATTCCTGTACGAACAGTTCATTACCTCCCGCCTCGACCGATTGATATAGTGCACCCACGCTCGATAGGCCGATGGGCGAATTGCTACCGATATCCCGCTTCACCATACGGGGAGCGCCTTTCGGTTCACCCACGACCACTGCCTGCATCCAGATGTCATGCGTGCCGGAACGGTCGCTGGAGAAGAGAATGGAAAGGCCATCAGCGGCCCAGCCAAGCAACTTGTCAGTGGCCGGATGTTCCACCACCACTCGAACGGTGCCTGTCGTGAGTTCCAGAACATGAATGTCGGAGGGATGATGGGAACTCGGCGCCGCCTGATAAGCGAGGTAGCGTCCGTCCGGCGAAGGCGTGCCGGCGGAGGCGCTGCGATCCGCCGGCGTGAGACGTTTCACCGACCCATCGGACAAGGAAATAAGCGCCAATTGCGAAAGCCGCTCGCCGTGGTGCCAGACGGTGGCGACCAAGCTTCTTGAGTCGGCCATCCAGGCGTTTACAAAGAATCCGCTCCAATCACCCTCCACGGCCCTGGCGGCGCCGGTGTCCAGATCGGCGATATTCAATTGACGCCGGCCGCCGCCGATCTCCAGAAAGGCGATCCGGCGGGAATCCGCGGAAAACGCGGCCGACCCGACAAAGCGCGAATCCGAGACAGGGTGGACTCCGAACGTCTTCACTTGCTCGGTTTCCAAATTGCGAACCAGTAGGGGGCCGCTGGTTTCCGCGAATGCGAGGTGCTTGCCGTTTGCGGAGACCTTGAGCAGTCTCGCTGAACCGGTTTGCAAGATTCGCCTGGACAACGGCTGGCGACGGGCGTCACGTGAACCGAGCACCACGAGACGTTCGCGTGCAAAAGCTGCGAGTTCGGACTGGTCAGCGAACTCCCTGACGACGCGTTCGTAGGCCTCTCGCGCCTGAGGTCTTCCCAACTTCTCCAGAGTGCGGCCCAGTTCCGCCAGAGCTCGAGCTCGCACCGGGCGCCCCGCCGTCGCTGAAGCAGCTACCCGGCGGTAGATCTCCACCGCTTCGTCCAACCGGCCGGTCACGACCTCGAGATGCCGGGCTTTCTCGATCAGCAACTCGTCTTGTTGAGCCAGCAGAACGATGATAGGTGCCAGCGCCAGGAACATGGAATTTACTTCTAGTATGTGTCAATTACATAACGCGGAGTTTGCTCCCGACCCGGAGGCGTCACAGTTTCAAAGATTCTGGGCGTCGCGGGCTTAATTCCCGGCGCAGAGGGGTGTCCGGTATCGAGGCACACCGCTCGACCGTTCACGGCGGTGTGCCAGTAAGTTACTGCGTCGGCCATCTCAGGTGTGCCAATCCGACGGTCACGGAGGAGTTACGGTAATCGTTGCGCTGCTGCCCTTGCCAGTAACGTAAATGCGAATGCAGAGGGGCCCGGAAGTGGTCACCGTTACGGAACCGGAGGAGCCGACTGTAGGGTTCATGATCTTGAAGTTCGCCAGTTGCGAACCTGTACTGGTGCATTCAGGGTCGTCGAAGCAGGCCAATTGCTCGCGCCCGTCTGCTCGAGCGCAGCTTACACAGAGGCGATACGGACCGGACGGAGCGGCAGCCGTTTTGGTCGGGTGGGAATTGGAGTAGATCTGGGGCTGGATGTATCCGACCTTGCCCGTCAATGCGGTCACGGTAAAGGTCCAGGTTCCCGGAACGGCGCTGGTGATGCATACGGCGCGGTGGTCCCCACCCGGCACCGTAACAGAGGTTGTCTGGGCCATCAGCCTGCTGGCGAAACACAAGCACGCTGTGGAGTAAAAAGCAGCACGCATCAAAGACATGGTGGAACCTCGCACGGAGTATCACTGGAGGCTCAAGTTGGCGGCTCATCCAGGTGGGAACATCATAAAAGCTGGCCCTGTCCGGATCACAACCGAATCGTTACATTTTCGTATGACTTTCGACTTGAAAACGATATCCGACGCCCCGGACGCTGATCACGTATCGCGGAGCATCTGGATCGGGCTCAATCTTCTTCCGCAAGTGCGTGATGTGATTGTCGACCGCCCGGTCGTTGACGTAGGTCCCGTCCCCCCAGGCTACATCGAGTAATTGCTGCCGGGTCAAGGTCCGTCCATTTGCTCGAATCAACGCGGAGAGGAGCCGAAATTCGATAGGCGTAACGGAGATAGACCGCCCGGAGCGCCGTATTTCATGGCGGTTGAAATCGACTGAAATGTCGCCGAACTGGAAGGCTTCGGATGGGAACGAATCGGCGCGCCGTAAGAGCGCTTTGATCCGGGCACGAAGCTCGCGCGGAGAAAAGGGCTTAGTTACATAGTCGTCGGCTCCGAGTTCCAACCCCATCACTTTCTCGGCTTCTCCCGCGCGCGCGGTGAGCATCAGCACCGCGGATCGAATGCCGGCGCGACGGATCTCGCGGCATAACTCGTAGCCATCGCGGCCCGGCAGCATCACGTCAAGCACGATTAGGTCGAAGGAGGACTGCTTGATTCGGCGGCTGGCGGCGAGCCCGTCGGATTCGACGTCGACATCGTATCCCTCCAAGCGGAGATCACCTTCCAGGCAAACTCGAATCGCGGCATCGTCTTCCACTACTAGAATGCGCGCCATGTCTCTAGCCATCCAGGGGGAGGGTCAACGTAAACTTGCTTCCTTTTCCCCATGCGCTCTCAAGGCGAATACTGCCTCGATGCGCGCGGACTACGTGCTCGACTATGGAGAGTCCGATTCCGCTGCCTTGATGGCGGACGGCGCTGGCGTTCGAACCACGGGCAAACTTGCGAAAAATACGCCGCTTCTCCCGGTCCGGCACGCCGATGCCGCGATCCCGCACGGCAATGACCATGGATGTGCCTTCACGGTGCGCCTCGAACCAGATAGTGCGGCAATCGGGCGAGTACTGCATCGCGTTCAGCAAGAGATTGTGGAGAGCCCTCGCAAGCGCCTCGTGGTCACCCTGCCCTGTCGCGTCCTCGGAGGGCAACTGGGCGGAAATCGAGTAACCGGCTGCTTGTGCCTCGGCGGAGAACGATTCGAGCACCTGACGGAAAAACGCACCGTACTCGATCGCCCGGAGGCAGTAGGCGCGAGCGCCTTCCTCGACACGGGCAAACTCGATCAATGTATCAACCAAGCCCTTCAACCGTCCGGTTTCCCGAACCAACAGATTAGCGTAGGCGGACCGCTGGGCGT
>CAYOQB010000001.1:74352-157279 GCA_964406035.1 uncultured Solibacteraceae bacterium
GCGTAGGCGGACCGCTGGGCGTCGTCGGACACCCGATCTTCGGCAATCAGCTCGGCAGCCTGCATCATCGAGGTAAGCGGCGTCCGAAAATCATGGGAGACCGCGGCGACAAAATCGGATTTGAGCTGGGAGATCTCCGACTCCCGCCGGAGCGCGCGAGCAGTGAAGATTGTGCTGGCCGCGATAACGGCTCCGAGGAGTGCGAGCGCCAGCAATAGGAGACGCGTTCGCGAAGCGGCGGCTGCCGCCTCGCGCCGGGCATCGGCCGGGGCCGCCGAGACAGTCCACGTAATTCCGCCCGAAGGGACCGTCCTGACGACGAGAGGTCCGGAGGAACTCACCGGCGGGTCGTCGGATTCGGGCACAATCGTGATCCGCGTGTCTTCAAGAGTGCCCTTTCCAACCGGATGGGACGTGAACTGCGATTCAACGAACTTTGGACCTGCGAGGAGAAGGGCGATGCGTGAGCCGATTCGCCGCCACATCGCCAGGATCGTGTAGCCTTCCACGGAGAGCAGTCGGATTCCCGAGAGGGGAGCTCGCTGGCCGCTCCCCCAGTCCTCCCAGAGCACACACGCAGCTTGCGCCAGCGCCTGACGAATCGGATCGCCCGAATCGGGAGTGGCGATCCATTGCTCAAGCTCACCTCGGTAGAATCGATAAGTCGCTCGCGAAAGCCTCCAGCGTCCAGAGCGCAAGCCGCGATCCAAGAGCCGAGCCTCCGAGTGCAACTGTTGGGTCATGCCCAACGAGGAGAACAACTCGCAACGCGCTGCCAGGGCCAGGAGCTCGGCGGGCGTCTGGTCTACTTCGTAGCCGGGGGTGTTGGCCAGCAGGCGGTAAGTGGCCAGAGCGTCCGCGAATCTGCCCATCTTTCGCAAATTCCGAGCCGAGATGAGAAGCGCGGCGGCCCTGGCCTCTGCCTTTAGCAAGGCACTCAACCGAAGGGCAGACTCATGAGCCGCCGCATAATCTTTCCGGACAAATTCGAGATACTCCACGTCAAGCAGAGCGTCCGGCGCGAAACGGATTGCTGCCTGGAACCCCGGATCGTACGGCAACCCCTCGGTCGACACGCGATGAAATCCGCCGTTACCGATCCAGACAAGGGCAGCGTCTCCCATGTGGGGCCAGTCTGAAGGCCCGTCTTCGCCGGCCACCGCAAGCAGATGGCGATCCCAATGGGAGATGCGAAGTTGCAGTTCGGAAGTCGCCCTCCCGACGGCCGTTTCGAGCCGTTCCTTGAGGCGGCCGGCTTGTAATGCTTGATCCTGCTGCGCAAGGCGGAAGCTCAGCCATCCAAGAGCGGCGGACGGCACAATGATGGTAGTCAGGAACAGGCCGAGTACGCCAACGCGGGGCCGGGCTGTCATGAGATCGAACCTCTCGCGACAGACGGCAGTATACCAAGGGTGATCGTTTGCCGGCACCCCGCTGATTCGCCGCTGCCCGTTTGTGACGGCAGTCACCGACTTGGCCTCATACTTGCGTCTAATCTGGTCCGTTATGGCACTGTTAGCCCGATACATCCTCGCGGCACTGTTCCTCGCCGCCCTGCCCGCCGGAGCGCAAACCGGCGCACCTTCACAGCCTCAGGCGCCCGCGGCGAAAGAGACTGCGCCACCCGACACTCGGGTCCGCTTCAGTGGTTCCTTCCGTAGCCGGTTCGAAGGTTGGAACTGGTTCGAGTCGGAGACCGCCGACAGCTCCTACAATTACCTTGGAAGTTTCCTGCGGTTTGGCTGGAACCAGAGCCTTCCGAACGTGGACTGGCAGATCGAGTTCACAACGCCTTTCCTGCTGGGGCTGCCCGACAACGCAATCGCGGCGGGACCGCAGGGGCAGTTGGGTCTCGGCGCGACCTATTTCGCCGTGAACGACAACCGCCGCAACGTCGCCATGATCTTTCCGCGGCAGGCGTTCGCGCGCTTCAAGAATCTCTTCGGCGATAGGTCGCAGTCGCTGCGGCTGGGCCGGTTCGAGTTCGCCGATGGCGCGGAGGTCACGCCCCGCGATGCCTCGCTCGCCTGGGTCAAGCGCGAGCGCATCAACCAACGGCTGCTGGGACCTTTCGGCTGGACCCACGTGAACCGCGCCTTTGACGGAGCGCATTACACCTACAACCGGGGGAAAACCAATGTGACCTTCGTCGGCGCGCTGCCCACGCGCGGCGTTTTCCAGGTGGATGGCTGGGGCAATTTGCGAGTCGCTTTCGGATACCTGTCGCTTACACGATCCCTCCAGCGGGGGAACTACAACGCCGAATGGCGCGGCTTCGGGCTGTACTATCACGACTGGCGTCGCGTGGTGAAGACCGACTCCCGGCCTCTGGCCTTGCGCCAGCGCGACTTCGGCAACATTCGCATCGGCACCTTCGGCGGCCACTACATTTCCAGTCTGAAGACCGGAGCGGGCGAGTTCGACCTGCTCGGTTGGGGCGTGGCTCAGACCGGACGGTGGGGCAGCCTGGATCACCGCGGCGCAGCCGTCGCCGCCGAGGGCGGATGGCAGCCGCCCTTCGCCCGGAAGTGGCAGGGGTGGGTCCGCGGCGGGTACTTCCATTCGAGCGGCGACGGCGATCCGCTGGACGGCAAGCACCAGACGTTCTTCCAGGTGCTGCCCACGCCGCGCGGCTACGCCCGGTTTCCGTTCTTCGACATGGTGAACAACATCGATTCGTTCGTTCAGGTGATGTTCAAGCCCGCCCGGCCGCTGCAGGTCCGCGTGGATGCGCACTTCCTGCAGCTCGCCAACCGGCGCGATCTCTGGTATCTGGGCGGCGGAGCGTTCCAGCCGTGGAGCTTCGGATACGTCGGACGTCCCAGCGGCGGAGCTTCCAGCTTCGCCAACCTGTACGACGCCAGCGTCGATTACGCCGTGAACCCCCGGCTGACGTTGAGCGGCTATTTCGGCTATGCGCGAGGCAAAAGCGTGATCGGCAACCTGCACCCGCGCGGGCGCAATGGCGCTTTGGGATACGCCGAAGTATTGTGGCGGTTCTAAGCGAATCCGCTATCGGATCGCGAGCGTGATGGTCCGGGGGCTGACTTTGTCCCCGGCCCGGATCTCCACCGGCACCACGCCCGGCGCCAGATTCGACGGCACCACGACGTTGATCTGCATGACCCCGGCCACGAAATCCGGCGCAGCCCCCGCATAGTGAAACGGCGCATCCTGATCGCCGATGCGGACGCGGATCGGCAGAGCCTGATTGCGCGCTCCCCGGGTGACTTCGCCGTCCGCGCTTGGCGGATCGGTCTGCCCGGCTCCGGTGGCGTACAGAATCACGGTGGAGCCACGCTCCGCCGGGTTCGCGGCTGAGTTCACCGAATAATCCTGATTCAGAATCGCACCCGCTCCCTTGCCACTCGAGTTGGCGGAGAACACGGCGGGCGCGGCGTCCGTCACCGCCAGGAACACTCGATTGGTTTCGCGGCCCTGATACTCCACCGAGACGGGCACGTTCGCCTGGCCGGCGACACCGTATGGAACCACCGCGCTCACCTGATTGCGCGCGGCGTAGATCAGGGGCGCGGGCTGGCCGCCGATCAGCACGCGCGTTTCCGCCAGTGCGGTCGCCACCCGTCCCTGCCCGTCCAGCCGCAGGGTGGTCAGTTGTTCCGGCCCGATGTTCAGGCCGAAGATGGTGATGATCTGCCCCGGCGCGATGGCGCCGCCTTCGAAGCTGGCGGCGTGCAGCACTCCGGTTGTCTCCAGAGTGAAGGGGCGGCGGAACGCCGCGCCAACCGTCAATTCGCGATCGACCGTGATCGTTTGGGATTCCGCCGCGCCCGCGGCCCCGCTGGTCCATCCGCCGAAGGCGAAGCCCGCGTTCGGATTGGCGGTGAGTTCCACCGTGGACCCGGCCGCATAAAAGGTCTGCTCCGGCGTGGCGGCGATGGAGCCGCCCGAGGTCGGGGACGCGACCCGCGTCAACCGGTATTCCCCGTCAAATCGGGCGATGATGTCCGAGCTCTGCTCGCCCGCCTGGAAGGTCAGCGAGCGTTCCGTGCCCGAACTCCAGGAGGCGAACTGATACCGCTCCCCGGTGCTCACGCCATTCTGAGAGGTGGTATCCACCGATACCGTGTGCGAACTGCCCGGCATCCAGGCGAACCCGGCGGGCGCGGTAGTGGTGTTTCCGTCGACGGTAACCCGCAAGCCGGGCGGCTGCGTGACGATTCGCGTCACCGGGCTTTGCGTGAACCGCGCGGTGTAGCGCAGGCCGCTTTGCAACACCGTGAAGCTTGCGGGCGTCCGCGACCTGCCGTGGGTGTTGAAGAACCCCAGCCCGCTCCAGTCCTGGAAGTTCCATCCCTCATTCGCCGTCACGGTCAACTCGACCTCCGTCGTGGCCGGAAACCAGTTTCCGTCCGACGGAGGATTGCTGCTGACCACGCCGCCTTCCTCCGGCAACGCGGCTATTGCCAGGCGGAACAACTGCTGGAACTGCGCGACGAATATGGTTCGGTCCGGGGACGCGACGATCGAATGCCGCCGTTCCCCCAGGTCGCTCCAGCGGGCGAACACCAAGCGCTCATCCTCGCTGATTTCCTGGTCCTCGGCTTCGATGACGTGGACGCTGCCGGGTGTCCAGTCGAAGGAGCGGGGTGTCGTGATGCGCTCGCCATCCACGATGAGCGTGCGCCCGGAGGGGTTGGACGCGATCGTCGTCTCCCGCGGTATTTCGCCGTACATGCGGCGCACCGCGTCGATGTCGGAGGGCGAAAGCCCGGACCGCAAGCCGATCGGAATCCCCGGCGGGATGGTGCGAATCGTTCGCTTGCCGTTTCTGGAGAAGCCACCGGAGGAGTAGTGCATGGTCGACTCGTAGGCGTAGCCGGCGTAATCCTCGCCGTTGGAGATCGCCTGATTGAAGTTGAACGCGTTCTCCGGGGTGATGTTTTCCAGCAGCACCTCCACGAACGAGTCGCGGTCTTCCCGGGATTGCGTATGCCACAGCCCCACCGCGTGCCCGATCTCGTGAATCACAGCCGACACCGGACAGTCGTCGGCCAGGTTGATGAACTGCTGCGCGCCGACGCGGCCCACCGATGCCGAACAGCCGCTGTTGATCCGCCGGAAAGTGACGTAAGCGCTTTCCCCTGAGCGCGGTTGAAGGCGGATGTTCGTGTTCTGGTTCCAGTGCTCAATCGCTTCCGTGACACGGCTCTGGTTGGTGACCTCGCCCAGGATCACGTACGGGACCACGCCGCCGGGCCACCGGAACCGCTCCCCGGCGATTACGGAGGAGGTTCGCTCCCCGCTCTTGCCGATCGGATCCTCGCGTTCGAGCTCCGCGATTGGCCCCAGCACGATGTCGCCCTGGTAAACCGCCTCCCCGTTCACGACTTGAACGTGGATCTGCTTGCCGGCGAACGTGATGGTGCGCCATTCCGCGCCCGGCCACGCGTTCTCCTGAGCCAGGCATCCGGCGGCGAATAGTAGAAAGGTGGTTGCTTTTTGCACAGCGTTTACGGTATCAGGATACCCGCAACCGCAATCCGGTTTCGACTACCATTCGGCGTACGCCGTTCCCTCGAGGCTGGTCAGCTCGGACCCGCTGCGAACGTCGAATATGCCAGGCTCTGTCTGGTTTACGCTCGACAGGGAATCTTCCATGATCAGCCGCCAGGTCTGGTTGGAACCGGTCATCGGGTCCACGGGCACCTCGCGGATGTATCCCTCGCGGACCAGGTCATCGAGCGTTTGCGGCGCTTTCTGCTTGTCGAAGGTGTATTCGTCGATAACCGTCCGCAGGGTGAAGAGGTTGTTGCGCAGGACGCTTTCCTTGGTGCGGAGAATCGACTTCTGGTAGAGGGGGATGGCGATGGAGATGAGGATCGAGATGATGGTCATCACGATCATGATTTCGATGATGGTATAGCCGCGTTCTACAGGCTTGTCGCGCCTGGCCCCGCACCTCCGCGGCAGCGAATTTGTGGATTTACCACTCCGAGTAAAGAGTTCCATCCTTGCTCCTCTCGGTTGTTTTGCTGTAAACATCGAACACATTCTGCCCGCCCCAGCTCAGGCTGGTGGGATCGTCCTGCATGCTCCGCAACCCCCACTCCGCCTTGCCCGTAAACGGATCCTTGGGGATGCGGCGCAGCAGCCGGATCTTCTTGTCGATCGTCCCCGACAGCTTCACGCCTTCCACCAGCACTTCCAGCGATTCCGGATAGCCTTCGGAACCGATTTTGCCCGGCGGGATCTTGGCTGTGTCCGACAAGTCCTTATAGCGGTCGATCGCGCTGCGAATCTCGCGCAGCGCCAGCCGCAATTCCCGTTCCTTGTTCTGTCGCACCTTGTAGCGCGCGAGCGGCAGGGACATGGTGGTCAGCAGCGCCATGATGGTGAACGCGACGATCAGTTCGATCAACGTCAGCCCGCGCTGATTTCCGAAACGTCCCCGCCTCATCTCAATTCACCGTGATCGCCAGCGCCGCCGGCGACACCGGCAGCGGCTGCATTTGAGCGTCCTTCAGGGCGAACTCCGGAAACGTCACCTGAGTGGTTCCCTTGCCCACCGCCTGGAACAGGAGCGTCAGCAGAACGCCGCTTCCCGTCACGCCTCCCGCGCCCGCGGCGCGCGAAATGGTCACCGTCGCCTCCCCGGTGTCGTTGCGAATGTCCTTGATCAGGTTCGGCGTTTGGCCGTCCATGCCCGCGAAGTTGCCGAGTTGCACATCCGCCAGCCTGACGATCGCGGGATCGTATTTCACTCGCAGCGGCGCGGCCGAAAAGAACTGATTCAGATTTTCGACGCCTACCGATATCGTAATCGCCGACGACAACTGCGTCTGGACGCTCGGTGGAATGAGCGCCACGCGCGGCAGGCCTGCTGGCTTGGGAGGCGCGGGCTTGGGATCCTCCGGTTTCGCGGGCTCGGCCGGTTTCGCGGGATCGGGGGTGGCCGCGGGCGGAATCGCGACCGGGCTGGGGCTGGGGGCGCCCGGAATAGCCGCCGCCGCGGCGGGCTGCGCGTAGTTCAGCTTGATCACCTGATCGCTGCCGGCGTAGATGCTGCGCGTGTTCTGCAGGGTGTAGTCCGGAACCCGGATTACGCGCGGCAGCAGCGCGATCAGCAATTCCGTGCGCTCCTTGATGTTGCGCGTCTGCCCGCCCAGCCATCCCAGCGCGGGAATGCTGACTAATCCCGGAAGCCCGTTCGCGTTGCGCGAGTCGTTCGACCCCTGATTGCCGCCCAGCAGGCTGATCTCGCCCGACCGCAGGCGCAGGTCGGCGACGCTTTTGCGCTGCCCGATTACCGGCTGCTCGATGCCGCCGATCACCACCCGCTCGCGCACCGCGGAAACTTCCAGCTCCACGTGCAGTGTCAGTTCCTCCGGCCCATGCACCTGCGGCGTAATATCCACATTCACACCGACATCGGCGAAGTTGAACTGCGTGGAAACCAGCGGGTTCACGCCCACGCCGCCGACGCCCGGCTGGAAGCTGCCGGTGGCATACGGGATTCGATCGCCCAGCCGCAGCGATACCTTCATCCCATCCGAGGCTCGCACCTGCGGCGACTGCAGCACCCGTGCACGGCGGTCCGACTCGAACGCCTGAATGATCGCTCCCGGAAACGTAGTCGACCAGTCGCTCCAGGAGAGCCGGTTGATTTGATCGAGAGGCACCGACGGCGAAGTGGTCCCGGTGGCTCCGCGCGTGAAACTGATCGGGAAATTCAACCCTGTCGCCGTGCCCGCCGCTCCCAAGGCCAGCGCGAGATCCCGCGTGTTGGTCTGCGACGCCTCCATCACAATCACATCCACCACCACTTCCGCTTTCGGCCGGTCCAGATCATTTACCAGCTTCTCGGCCAGCGCCACCTGATCCCGCGTGCCGCGCACCAGCATCGCCCTCTGCGCGTTGTACGTGAACACCCGCCGGATCTCCGTCAGCGACCGGATCACCGTGGCGATTTCCTGGAACTCCTGCGCCGAGGTCGTGTTGTTGATGTAGAACACCTTCACCACTTCGTCTTCGTAGTCGCGGCGCTTGGTGACGTTGTCGTCGGTGACGAAGATCGTGTTCGTGGAAACCGGCTTCCAAAAGGTCTTGGTCAGGAGCGCGATGTAATCCAGCGCTTCGTCCAGCGGGATGTTGGTCAGATCCACGTTGTGATTCGTTCGCGCCGTCATTTGCGAATCGAACACCACGTTGATTCCCGCCAGCTTGGCCACCGTTTCATACAGCACCCGCACCGGCTGGTTGTTCATTTTCAGCGTGCTGATCTGCGGTGTGATCGGCTTCAGTTCCGGCGGCGATTGGATCAACTGCACGCGCCGTTCCACGTCCTTGCGGATCGCCTCCGCCGGGGTCAGCCCGGCCACCGCGGGGTCCACGCGGCCCTTCTGCGCGATCATGTCGTTGGTGCGCCGCAGTTCCTGCAGCGCGATGGGCGAAGAGGGGTCGATGGAAATCGCACGCTGAAACTCGCTCAGCGCTTCTTCCAGCTTGCCTTCGGCGCGCAGCCGGGCTCCCGCCTCCACGTGCGACTGTCCGGCCCGAAAGCGGGTCCGGCGCATCGCCATCAGGTACGCCGTGTCGGAGGGATCCTCGTTCACCGCCTGCTCGAACAACCGCAGCGCCGCCACAAACTCCCCGCGAGCCTCCGCCGCCTGGCCCTGCTTCACCAGTTTGTCGCCTTTTTTGGTCCGGGCTTCGAGATTGGGGGGGATTGCGATCAGAATCGCGCAAAGCGCGCTCAAGGCACGTAACTGATTGTGGCTGAACATGTTCGGTGACAGAGTCCCTGTGCTACACTCAAGATGCTCCGGCCCTCTCCGGAATCCTTCTCGAAGTTCTTGACGAGATTCGAGTTCGCGGCGTGGAATCGAAAATCAAAATCCTGAGTGACAACCGCTCCGCGGGTCACAACTACTTCCTGTCGGACCGCCGGGAAGCCGGACTTGTCCTTACCGGGACCGAGGTAAAAGCCGCGCGGGCCGGCAAGATCCAGCTCAAGGACGCCTACGCCGAAGTCACCGGCAACGAAGCCTGGCTGGTCAACGCGCACATCAGCGAGTACTCGCACGGCAACATCATGAACCACATGCCCGGGCGCAAGCGGAAGCTGCTTCTGCATCGCAAGGAAATCGACGTCTTACGGGGCGAAACCCAGCAAAAGGGCCTGACCATCGTTCCCACCAAGGTTTATCTGAAGGACGGCATGGTCAAATGCGAGATCGCTCTGGGCAAGGGCAAGAAGTTCCACGATAAGCGCGAAACCGAGCGGACCCGCGAAGCTCAGGCGGAAGCCAAAGCGGCCGTGGGACGCCGCATACGCGGCAAGGAATAGAAAATGCAAGTCCAACTTTCTCAACAACCTCTGGATCAAATTGAAACTGATGCTTTGGCTCTCGCGGTGTTCGAGGGCGACGATCGGCCAGCCCTGGTTCCGCAGAACTGGTGGGACCAGCTCCGCCAATCCGAGGAGTTCACCGGGAAATCCTGCGAGCTCGCGGTGCTGCCGCATCCTTCCGGCATGAAGGCGCGGCGCCTCGTGCTCACCGGGGGTGGGAAACGGGATCAGGCGGATTGGCGCAAGCTAGCCGGCACCGTGGTCCGAGCCCTGAAGGCGAAGGGCGCCAAGTCGATCGCGCTGGCATGCGATTCTGGAGCCGCTGAAGCGGCCGCCGAAGGCGCTATTTTGGGCAATTTCGAGCCCGACAAGAATCGCAGCAAGAAGGAAGCCAAGCTCGCCGAATCTCTTACGCTGGTGGCCCCGGCCGAGGCCAAAGACGCGTTCGACCGGGGAGTGCTGATCGCCGAGAGCATCAACTGGGCTCGCGAAATCATCAACGAGCCGGGCAACAAACTTCCACCTCGCGAACTGATGGCCCGCGCCCGCGCGATGGCGGAAGAATTCGGCCTCGAATGCGAGGTTTTGGATCGCGACCGCATGGCTCAGCTCGGCATGGGCGCGCTGCTGGGGGTCGCGCAGGGTTCCGACGAGCCTCCGTTCCTGATCGTGGTCCGGTACAAGCCGGAAGGCGCGCCCGAGAGTGGGGATCACCTGGCGCTGGTGGGCAAGGGCGTCACTTTCGACACCGGCGGCGTCTCCATCAAACCCGCGGACGGCATGGAGGAAATGCGCTACGACATGGCGGGCGGCGCGAGCGTGCTGGCCGCGATGCGGGCCATCGCCCGGCTGAAGCCCGCGATTCCCGTGACCGCGTTCGTTCCCACGGTCGAAAACATGGTCTCCGGCAACGCACAGCGCCCCGGCGACATCGTCACCACTTACGCAGGCAAAACTGTCGAAGTGCTGAACACGGACGCCGAAGGACGCCTGATTCTGGTGGATGCGATCACGTACGCGAAGAATCAGGGCTGCACGCATCTGGTGGACGCGGCGACGCTGACCGGCGCGATCAAGGTCGCGCTGGGATCGGTCCATGTGGGAATGTTTTCGAACAATGACGGTTTCCGGGAGAAGCTGCTGGCCGCCGCGAAATCCGAAGGCGAGAAGATGTGGCCGATGCCTCTGGACGACGAGTATAAGGAGCAGTTGAAATCGCCTTTCGCGGACCTGGCGAACATCGGCACGCGGTGGGGCGGCGCCGTGACCGCGGCATGGTTCCTGCGCGATTTCGCCGAGGACACGCCTTGGATTCACCTGGACATCGCGGGCTGCGCGTGGATCGGCGATGCGAAGCCATGGATCGCCAAGGGGCCCTCCGGGGTCGCGATCCGGACCTTCGTTCGCCTGGCAACCGGCTGGTAGTGTATCCTGTCGCGATATGATTCGCGTCACCGTAATGTACCCGAATGAAGCCGGCAAGCGCTTCGACCTGGATTACTACTTGACCCGCCACATGGATATGGTTAAGGAGAAGCTGGCCGGCCACGGCTTGCTTGGCGGCACGGTGTCGAGCGGAATCGCCGGAGGCCCCGGCTCGCCTGCGCCTTACATCGCGGTCGCGGACCTCGACTTCGAGTCCATGGAACAGATGCAACAGGGCATGGCCGCGCATACACGCGAGTTCATGGCCGATGTCCCGAATTACACCGACATCCGGCCTGTCATGCAGATCAGCAAGTTGACTAAGATCTGACGCCGGGCATCAAACAGGATTTTTTTCGATCACCGGGGGTGCGCCGGCATCAACGCTGGCATGAACACCCCTACCCTGAAACCTGAATTCACCACCTGGCAGGAGTTCTTCGCCGGTCTGTGGGAGACGCTGACCGGCAAGGACGCCGAAGTCATCTATGACTTCGAGAACCTGGAAGTATCTGTACCGTCTTCCACTCACGAGACTAGCCGGAATTATGGCGTGTGGCGATTCAACGGCACTCTGAAGATCCGCAGCGGCCGGAAGAACTAATGCCTGGGTTGTGCATCGACGCGGATCTGACCATCGGCATCGGGCCGGACACGATCAGGATCCGCAGCGAAAGGGATGTCGCGATTGTAGACATCCCGACTTTCCGCGCGGCATGGCGGTTGTGGCGTGGCTGGAAGCAGGTCCCCGGCTTGCCGGCAGCATTTACAGTACCAAGGTACGAGGTTCGCGTTCGGGGCTTCAAGGTGTGGAGTACTTAGCCGGCTGTCCTTGCAAGGCAGGCCTGGCACCTGCACGGGCTCTAACTCGGATAGGTACAATATCCGAGGTTTCTTGCCTTGGCGAACGAGATCATCACGTACTTCGAGATGTGTAGGCGTGAGGGGAAATCCCTTCAGCAGGGCATGAACTTTGGTCCCGATCGGCAGTATTCAGTGATACTGATGTCTCGTCGGGCGAATGCCCCGTACAGAGACCATATCGAAGCCGATGGCATCACGTTGATCTACGAAGGCCATGATGTACCGCGGACTGCGCTAGTCAAGGATCCGAAGGTCGTCGATCAGGTCGCGACCTCGGAAAAAGGATCTCTCACTGAAAACGGGAAATTCCTTCGCGCAGCCATGCAGTTCAAGGAGCGGTTGCAGCCTTCTCGCGTGGTTAGGGTATACGAGAAGCTTCAACCGGGTATCTGGTCATTCAATGGCCCGTTCGAGCTGATCGATGCGTGGACCGAGCAAGACGGCAGACGCCGGGTCTACAAATTCAAGCTCGTAGCGTTGGAAACAGAACCGATAAGCGTCGCACCGGAATCCCAGCGCAGGCGAATAATTCCGACGCACATTAAGTTGGCCGTTTGGAAGCGAGATGGAGGTCAGTGCGTACTTTGTGGAGCAAAGGATGAACTTCACTTTGACCACGACGTACCCTATTCCCTTGGTGGCTCATCCCTTACTGTAGCCAACGTCCAGCTGCTTTGCGCCCGACATAACCTCGAGAAAGGGCCCCGGATCGTGTAGATGCCGAGGTACTTGCTAAGTCACCTTGGAATGGGAACTATGTGGCAAGACAAGAGGCCCGCCGGAGAAGCGGCGGGCCCTTGATCCACAACTTGTCCCCGCGTTAGAACATCCCGCCAACCGGTTGCCCCTCCTTCGGCTGCGACAGCGACAGCGCGATCACCGCCCAACTGGTCCCCGCGGCGGAAATCCACTGGTGCTTGCCGTGCGGGAATCCGCTTTCCTTATACTTCTGCAGGGGGCTGCTGCGGGTGCGCACCACCCAGGACCCATCCGGCATCTGATTGCGCAGCAGGAACGCCACCCCCTTCTGGTATGCCTTGCTGGCAGGCCCGAGCGCGCCCGATTGCAACAGCGCAACCATCGCCTGCCCGGTAGCGTACGCATCGCTTTCCAGATCGTCGAGCTGGCTCCAGCCCCCGTCCGAGCGCTGCCGCGCAAGCAGTCCGGCGGCCGTGCGAGCGATGTCCGCACGTTCGGCCTTGGACCAGGCCAGCCCGAGCAGTTTCATGGACCACTCTTCCTGATTGGAAGGAGCGGCGTTCGTCAACCATGCGCGCGCACGCGACAAATGATCCTCAGCGCCGGATCCGAAGCGCTGAAGCGCTCGGATGCTTAGCGCGGCAGCGGAAATCGAGCTGGCTTCCATAGGGGGCCGCGCGGGCAGAATGGGGAAGCTTCCGTCCGCGAGCTGAGTCCGGGTGATGGTCATCGTCATAGCCCGGGTCGTTTCGTCCGCCGCGTAGCCCTCGGCCTCCAGCCCGAGCAGCGCGTAGCTCACGCTGATGCTGGGATTGGGCAGAATCACCGTGCCCTTCTCCATCTCCTCGCGAATGGGTCGGAACAGGTCCATCACGGCCTGCACCTGGTTCTCAGACACGCTCGGATCCACGTGATAGCCGCGGCTGCGCGCCGCTCCATAGGCCATCTGCGCGAGGGACTGGTGATGGCAGGACACACATCCGGACACCTTGGTGAACTGCGGACCGCTCTTCTGCAGCAGCGCGACCGCTTTTTCCACCGACTCGCGGATGGCGGCGGCATCGGACGCGCCCGCCGCTTTCAGCCGCTCCACGGTGCGCATGTCACCGCGGCGCGAAGCCCAGGTGAGCGCGGATTCGCCGGATTTGTTGACAGCGTTCGGGTCCGCGCCGAGTTTCAGAAGCTCGTCTACGATGGCGGGGTCCGGCGATTCTCCATAAACCGCCCACATAAGGGGTGTGGATCCGTTGCGGTCGGCCCCGTTCGGGTTCGCTCCGCGAGCGAGCATCTCGCGAACCGTCAGTGGATTGGAGTGGATCAGGGCGATCGTCAGTGGCGGCATTCCGAAGAACGATCGCTCATTCGGATTGGCGCCGGCGTCAAGTAATTTCTTCACTTCCTTCCCGTCGTTGCGCAAGAGTGCGCCGAGCAGGGGCGTGGGTGGGCGAAAGTCAGGGAGCTGGCCGAAAGCACAGGTACTTGCCAGAAAAGCGAACAGTAGAATCCGGTATTGCATCGTTTTCCTCTGAGAGAGTATGCGGAATTCACCCCGCCATTTGGCTCACGCAGGAGTAATGAACATCTCAACTTCTTAGTCGTAAGATCACGCACGGCCCGCGAGGACCGACCGTCCTACAATGGTGGTGTCCCCGACCGCCGGTCCGATGAAGATCCTGGGCATCGAATCCTCCTGTGACGAAACCGCCGCCGCCGTGGTGGAGGACGGGTCGCGTATTCTCTCCAGCGTGGTGGCGAGCCAGTTCGACGCACATGGCAAGTACGGTGGTGTCGTCCCGGAGTTGGCATCGCGGGAGCACCTGCGCGCGATCGTGCCCGTGGTGCGGGAGGCGCTGGAGAAAGCGGGATGCGGATATGCGGACCTGGCGGCGGTCGCGGTGACTTACGGTCCCGGTCTGGTCGGTTCCCTGCTGGTGGGCATGACCTTCGGGAAAGCGATCGCGCTTGCCTATCAGTTGCCCCTGATCGCTGTCAACCACATCGAAGGCCATATCCACGCGGTGATCTCACAGAGTGATGTCGAGCTGCCGGCGCTGGCTCTGGTGGTCAGCGGGGGGCACACGCATCTTTTCGAGGTGCACGAGGGGTTCCACTACCGCCTGCTGGGCAAGACGCGCGACGACGCGGCGGGCGAGGCGTACGACAAGGTCGCGAAGCTGCTGGGTTTTGGCTATCCGGGAGGTCCGGTGCTCGATCGCCTGGCGGCGTTCGGTGATCCCCAAGCTGTGAAGTTCACGTTAGCCAACATGAAGGGCAACCGGCTGGACTTCAGCTTCAGCGGCTTGAAGACCGCCGTGCTTCGCTGGACCGAAGCGCGCGACATTGCCGGGGAGGTGGAATCGCGGAAGGCCCTGTTCCGCGAGAATCCCAGGCCCACCACTGAGCAATGGCTGGAACGAACGCCGCAAGCCACACGGGATCTGATCGCTTCCTTTCAGTCGACGGTGATTCGCGAACTGCTGCGCCGCGCGCAATCGTCGGCCGAGGGGACCGGCGCCAAAAGCGTAATCATCTCCGGCGGCGTGGCCTGCAATTCGGGTCTGCGCAAGGACGCGCCGCGCAAGCTGGGCCGCATCCCGGTGTACTTTCCGGACCTGGCGCTGGCCACCGACAACGCGGCGATGATCGCTGCGGCGGCATTCCCCAAGCTGGCGCGCGGCGAGTTCGCTGCTTTGGACCTGAAGGCCGAGGCCAACCTGGCGCTGGCCGGCGCGTGATCAGCGGGCGCTGCGCGCGGCCGGCTGCCCGTACAGGCGGCGGTACACATCGGCGTTCCGCAGCACGATCTGGACGTATTCCCGCGTTTCGGTGAAGGGGATGGTCTCGATGAACTCCGCGGGTTCGCGGTAATCGCCCCAGGTGAGCCACTCCACGGCGCGGCTCTTGCCCGCGTTGTACGACGCGAGCGCCGCTTCCCAATGCCCGCCGAGCTCACCCACAAGGCGCTTCAGGTAGTAAGTTCCAAGTTTCAGATTGACCGCGGGCACGAACAGCATGTCGGCGCGGAATGGCCGGACGCCGACAATACGGCTCAACTCGCGCCCGGTCGACGGCAGCACCTGGGTCAGGCCGTACGCTTTCGCGACTGAGATTGCACGCGGGTTGAACTCGGATTCCTGCCGGATCAACGCGGCAACCAAATATGGATCGAGCGAGTTCTGGCGAGAGAAGCTCTCCAGTTCGGAGCGGTACGCCAGCGGGAACGCCATTTTCCAGAACTCATCCGGCGCGGAGGCGAGCGGAAGCCGGAGGTAATTCGGCACGTATCGCTTCAGCCAGCGGATGGCGACGTCGTGCGCGCCGCGCTCCCGGGCAAGGGAAGCAAGCTCCAGGGCGATGGCGGGGGCATCCTGCTTGCGCCGGGCGCCGAAGCGAAGCTCGAACTCGGCCCAATCGTCGAGCCCCGCGGAGGCGAGCAGACGCGCCCGCTCGACGCGGATCAGCGACTCCGGGCTGGACTGAAAGGCGGGCTCCGGCGCCGCTTCAAGAAGCGCGAAGGAGGCGATTAGTTGCGCGGCTGTCCCGCTTGGCTTGGTCCGGCTGAAAGCGGCATCACGCAATCGCTGCCGTGCCTGCACGGCGTAGTAGTAGTTGGGATAGCGGTCGTCCAGAAGCTGGTACAACGCCTGGGCGGAAGCAAGGTCCTGACTGGATTCACGCAGGCGGCCGAGGAAATACAGCGCGGCGCTGACGTTCTCGGAGCCCGGGTAGCGGCGGACGTGTTCCCGCAACAGCTCCTCCGCGTCTTCGGCGCGAGATCCATAGCGGTTCCAGGCAAGCTTCCAGTGACAGTACGCCGATTTCGGATCCTTGGGGAACGATTCCGCGCAGGCGCGGAACAAAGGCTCGGAGTTCGTGAAATCGTTGCTGACCACGTATTCGTTGGCGGCGTGGATCAAAGCTTCCATGCGCCACGGCGAAGCGGGATAGGAACGCGCAAGTTCCTCCAGAGCGCCGCGCAACGCGCCCCAGTTCTTCATGCGCCGGGCGGTGACCACCACGTAGTGCAGCCGTTCCGCGTCGGCGGCGGCATCCTCCACCTGCAGCGAACGAAGGTAGAAAAATGCGGAAGGCGTCCGGCCCGCGTTCGCGTCGGCCACGCCGATGCGCACGCGCGCCAGGTCCAGCTCGGCGCCGGTCAGCCGGCTGGTGAGGGCTTCGAGCTCATGCCGGGCGCGAATCCACTGGCGCGCGCTGAGCAGCAGCAGTGCGCGGTTCAGTAGCGATTTTGAAAGCGGCGGCGGATACCGCGGGCCGAGCGTCGAAACCAGCCGCTTGATGGCGGGCTCGGCGAGCGCCGCTTCGGCGGACAGCGGATAGCCATAGTAGACCCGCTGGTAGGCCGCGGCCGCCTTCACGGGCTCGGCGGCGGCTTCGTAGGAGACGGCCAGCTCGAAATCGCCCGTGGGCTGCGGCAGCTCACGGATGTGGCGCTCCAGCAGGCGAACGGAGTCTGCCGGATTGCCGGCGTCGCGTTCGGCCTTGGCCGCAAGCACAATGGACGGGAAGAAGTGGGGCGATTGCGGCGTTTGTTTCCACACCGGCGCGAGCGTCGCCGGAACCGCCGCGTACTGCTTGAGCTCGTACAGAGCGGCGGCTTCATGATAGGCGATGGCATCGGCCAGAACCGGCAACTTTGGAGCCGCGGTGCGGAACGCCGTTGCCGCTCCGGCGTGATTGCTTGCCGCGAGATCGCCCGCGCCCAGCGCGAGCCACGCCAGTGCGCTCTCGGGCGCAGAGGCACGCGCCTTGGCGTGCTTCTCCAGGGCGGCGCGGGTGGCCGGCGAGGGCGCGAAGCGGTAGGCGCGGCCCAGCGGCGCCAGCGATTGAGCCACAAGCGGGATCGCGAGAAACAGCACCCAGGCCCGCTTGCTCATGGTCACACCATCGGCCCGGGGTACTCCGGACCCAGCAGCGTCTCGTCGTCGTTGGCGAGCGTGCGCGTCAGCTCGAGGTGCAGGTAATCGACCATTGTCGGCGTCTGGTCCAGGAAGCGAGCGCGGAAGTCGGCGCGGCCGGTGTCGATTTCCTCGCGCAGCGACGCGTAAAGGTTGCGGTCCACCCGGCCCTGCTTCACCGCCGCCGATTTGTACAGCCGCATTTCAGCCACTCTCACGCGGGCTTGGCGCTGCGCTTCCAGGTGCAACTCCTGCTCCTGTTTCGACAAGGCCGCCCAGCCGCTTCCCGGCGACAAAGCCGCGACGGCGGCCTTGGGTGTTGCCGGAGGTCCCGGCGGCGGCGCGATCGACACGACATTGGACGGACGGCGCGCGTTTTGCGTTGCCAGATGCGTTTCAATCGCGGCCGCGGCCAGCGCCGACAGCAGTTCCAGTCCGCTGACGTCAGCGGGGGAATCCTCGGCTTCGGCGTAAAGAATCGCCACTACGCGCTCCCGGGTGAACAGCGGAAAGAGATAGACACGTTTCCGCAAGCTTTCGCCGAAGTGCCCCGCGATCGGCGCACCAAGCTCACCCGCCGCGCAGACGGAAACGACCGTGTCGCAGCTTTCCACCGCGTTCGCGAATGCCCGCGCGGAGGTGAGCGGAATTTCCGCCGTAACCAGTTCCTCGGAGCCGGAAGCGTGCCCGCCGCGAGCTCCCAGGTAGCGCAACACGCCGCCGCTTACGGCGAACAGCGCGGCCCGCGAGCAGAATCCCACGGCGGAGTTCAACAGTGCCGCGCACCATTGGGCCTCGCTCTCGAAATACCGGAGCTGGCGAATGGCGAGGTTCAAGTCCTCGGAGAGGTCGCGCCGGCGGGAAGCGACTTCCTGCGCGACACGCATCTCCACCGCCTTGGCGACCTCCAACTCCACCGCCGATCGAAGCTCGCGGAAGCGCTCTTCAAAGATGTGCTCGACCGTATTACGCCAGCCGCCGGCGAGGTCCCCCGCCAGGCGCTCCATTTGCAATTGCCACGCAGCGGACATCTGCTCCCGCGCCTGCTCCTGCGCCTCGCGAAGGGCGCGGGAAAGAGGCGAATCGGGCTCCGGGCTGCGATTCGGCATGGTCACGACACCAGTGTACCCTCACCGGTGTGATCGGGATCTCGGGCGAAAGACTTAGCTGTGCCGGATCACCAGGACGTCTCCATCCTTGACGATGTATTCCTTCCCTTCCAACCGCAGCATGCCCTTTTCGCGAACGCCCGGATATCCGCCGAGATCCACCAGGTTCTTCCAGTTCACAACTTCCGCGCGGATGAACTTCTTCTCGAAATCGGAATGGATGGCGCCCGCCGCCTTGGGCGCGGTGGAGCCGGTTTCCACCGTCCAGGCCCGCACTTCGGTATCGCCCGCGGTGAGGAACGACATGAGTCCAAGCAAGGAGTAAGTCGCGGTGATCAGCCGGATCAGCCCGGACTCCTTCAGCCCGTAGCTTTCCAGGTAGTCGGCGACCTCATTCGGCGGCAGCTCCGCGAGCTCGGCCTCGATCTTGCCGCAGACCGCCGTGACCGCCGTTCCCTTCTTTCCCGCGAAGGGACCGCTGCGGAAGGCCTCTTCCTTTTCGTGCAGCTTCGGCGCGTCTTCCTCGCCCAGGTTCAGCACCACCAGCACCGGCTTCTGGGAGAGAAATTGGAACCCCCGGATACGTTTCTCCTCGTCCGGAGCAAGCTCCATGGTTCGCAGCGGCTGGTTGTCTTCGAGCAGCGCCTTGCAGCGCTCCAGCAGCGCGAACTCGTGATCGAGCTCGGGAGACTTGGCTTTCTTGCGGTCCTTCTCCAGGCGCTCCATTCGCTTCTCGACCACCACCAGATCGCTCAGGATCAACTCCGTGTCCAGATCCTGAAAATCGCGAACGGGGTCTACCGAGCCCTTCTCGTGCGGGACGGTGTCGCTTTCAAAGACGCGGAGCACATGAGCCAGAGCGTCCACAACGCGCAGGCTGGCAAGATAGCTGGGATCCCGCAGGGATTCCTTGGAAATCGCCGGGAAGTCGAGGTACTCCACGCTCGCGTAGGTCACCTTGGGCGGCTCGAAAATCTTGGCCAGCGCATCCACGCGCGGATCGGGAACCCTGGTGACGCCCTGGCGGACTTCCATGGAGCCGAGCCGGCCCGATTCATGCACTCCGGTGAGGATGGTGAACAAAGAGGTCTTGCCCACCATCGGCAGGCCAACAATCGCTGTCTTCATATAAGGGAGCCGGCCGTCACAAGGGGACTTCGACCAGCGTAAGGATCTCCTGAAGGATGCGCTCGGCTTGTTCCGAGCTGCGCTGCGACATCACCAGGCGCGAGTTCACCACTACGCGATGCGCGAACACCGGCACGGCCAGACGCTTGACGTCGTCTGGAATGGCATATTCGCGACCCTCCACCAGCGCCAGGGCTTGCACCGCGCGGTACAGAGCCTGCGCCCCGCGGGGGCTGACGCCCAGCGCCAGGGATTCGTGCGACCGCGTCTTTTCCACCACCGCGAGCATGTAATCCAGGATCGCGTCATCCACGGTGATGCGTTCGGCGGAGCGCGTCAGTTCGCCCAGTTGCGCGGTGGTGAGAATGGCGCGGTGTTCCCGTCCGGAATGTCCGGCGTTGCGCAGGATCTCGCGTTCGGCGCGCACATCGGGGTAGCCGATGCGCAGGCGCATCAGAAAGCGGTCGAGCTGTGATTCGGGCAGCGGATACGTGCCGTGATGCTCCACCGGATTCTGGGTGGCGATCACCATGAAGGGGTCGGCCAGCGGGTAGGAGTTGCCGTCCACGGTCACCTGCTGTTCGTTCATGGCCTCCAGCAGCGCCGACTGCGTCTTCGGAGTGCCCCGGTTGATTTCGTCCGCCAGCAGGAAGTTGGTGAAGATGGGACCGCGCTTGAACTCGAAGCTTTCCGAATGAGCGTTGTAGATGGTCACGCCGGCGACATCGGACGGAAGCATGTCGGCGGTGAACTGCAGGCGGTGGAAACTCCCGCTGACCGCGTGGGCCAGAGCCTGCGCCAGCGTCGTTTTTCCCACGCCTGGGACGTCTTCGATCAGCAGGTGACCCTTGGCCAGCAGGCACACCAGGGACAGGCGCACCACTTCGCTCTTGCCGCGCAAAGCTTCGCCGAGCGCCGCTTCGGTCTCCTGCAACTTGGTGAGCAAGGCCGGCTGGGCGTACACTGAATCCCGCTGGACCATCATCGTTATGATATCGAAATCCCTTCCGCTAACGCTTTTGTTCGCCCTGATCGCTTTCGCCCAGTCCCCGGAACAGGCGATCCGCGGCGTTCTGGACAAACAGAAGGACGATTGGAACCGGGGAGACGTGCGCTCCTATATGCAGGGCTACGCTCCGGACACGGTATTTGTCAGCGACCGGGTGATCCGCGGGTCGGGCCCGGTGCTGGAACGCTACCTGAAGCGCTATCCGAATCGCGCGGCGATGGGGACGCTGACGTTTTCCGAGGTGGAGATCACCATGCTGGGCCCCGATCACGCCATGGTGATCGGGCGCTGGAACCTGGAGCGGACGCGGGAGGGCGGGGGCGCGACCGGGGGCCGGTATTCCCTGGTGCTGCGGAAGTTCCCGGCCGGCTGGCGAATCATCCTCGATCACACCAGTTGATCCGATTTCGCCGCGTTCTTCGCGTATTCGTAGGAGGACGTGTGTCCGCCGTAGTTGTGCTACATTCGCCGATAGTCCGCCGGAGATCATTATGCTTCCTCGTCTTGCCGCTTCCATCGCTTTACTACTGTTCTCGGCTTTGCTCGCGTGGCCTCAAGCCGCGAGAGTGATCACCACGTTTGCCGGACGGGACTGGTTCTTCGAGTTCAACGGCCGCCCGGCCATCGAGGCGCCGATGAGCGCGAACATACAACGCATCGCGCTGGACCGCGGCGGCAATATTTACGTGGCGGACCCCGACAACGGCCTGATCCTGCGGATCGATCCCGCGGGCAACACCCGGATCATCGCCGGCAACGGGATTGAAGGCTATTCCGGGGACGGCGGTCCGGCGGTCGACGCGTCGCTCTACTACCCGTTCGCGATCGCGGTGGATCGCAACGGCAACGTGTTCTTCGCGGACGCATTCAATTACGTGATCCGGCGAGTGTCGACGGACGGGATCATCACCACGGTGGCGGGTAACGGCGTGGAAGACGATCGCGGCGACGGGGGTCCGGCGCTCAGCGCCTCCTTCGGCTTTATCAGGGACTTGGCGTTCGACAACGACGGCAATCTCTACGTGGTGGACTCCGGCAACAACCGGATTCGCGTCATCCGGCCTGACGGCCGGGTGGACGGCTTCGCCGGCAATGGCGACTTCGGCGAGGCGGGGCTCGGTGGCCAGGCGCTCTCAGCCGAACTGCAGATTCCGTACGCGGTGGCCATCGATCGCAACGGCGAGGTCTACATCGGGGAATTCTACGACCGCATCCTGAAAGTGAGCCGCACCGGCGTGATCTCCCGCTACGCGGGAACCGGAAGTACCGGAAGCACCGGCGACGGCGGACCCGCGCTACTGGCGACTTTTGACGTCGTGTTCGCGCTCGCGTTCGACGCCAACGACAATCTCTACGTTTCCGACAGCGATAACTATACGGTGCGCCGGATCTCTCCCACGGGTACGATCACCCGGGTCGCGGGCAACGGCGAATTCGGATTTTCGGGCGATGGCGGCGCCCCGCTGCAGGCGCGCTTCCGGTTCACGTGCGGCCTGGCCACGACGCCCAGCGGTGATGTCCTGGTGGTGGACCGCGGCAACGCGCGCATCCGCCGCATCGTCCCGGACCGCTCCATCAACACGGTGGCCGGCAATGGCCTGTTCCGTTCCACTCCCGACGGCACCCTGGCTTCGCAGGCGTACCTGTTCCAGCCGTCCGATGTCGCCTTCGATCGCGCTGGCCGGATGTACGTCTCGGATACCTCGAATCACGTGATCCGCCGGCTCGGAACCAACGGGCGCTTCGAAAAGGTCGCCGGACTGGGTTTCCGCAGCTACGGTCCGGAGAACGTGGACGCGCGGCAGTCGGGTATCCAGTTACCCGCGGGTCTGGCCTTCGCTCCCAATGGCGATCTGATCTTCGCGGACCGGGGCAACGGGATGATCCGCCGCGTGGACGCCAACGGTGTCATCTCGCGAGTAGCGGGCGGCGGCAGCGCCGACGGAAACGGCGACGGCGGGCCCGGGACCAACGCGCGTCTCCGCCTGCCGCGGGGTCTGGTATTCGATTCGCAGGGCGTCCTGTACATCGCCGAGGAGGACGGCCACCGCGTACGCCGGCTGGCGGTGAACGGCATCATCTCGACCTTCGCGGGCACGGGGACGAACGGCTCAACGGGTGACGGCGGGCTGGCCACCGCGGCACAACTCTCCGTGCCCACCTCCGTCGCCCTGGACCGCGCCGGCAACGTGTATATCGGCGAGTTCGGAGGCTGCCGCATTCGGCGAGTCACCGCCGATAACCGGATCTCGACCTTCGCGGGGACCGGAACCTGCGGTTATTCCGGCGACGGCGGCGCGGCGGTCTCGGCCCAGATCGGCAGCGTTTACGGACTGTTGTTCGACGCCAACGGCAATCTTTTGTTTTCGGACAACTTTGGCCACCGCGTGCGGCAGATCTCGCCCAGCGGGGTGATCACCACCATCGCCGGCAACGGGATCGCGGCCTATGACGGGGACGGGGGTCCGGCCAACCGGGCGTCGCTATTTAGCCCCGTGGGGATGACGCTGGACCCGGCGGGCAACCTGTACATCGCCGACTTCGGCAACAACCGCATCCGTTCCGTGCTTACGGCGATACCGGCCTTCACCGCCGCGCCCACGCAGCTCACGTTCAGCGCGGCCAGCGGCGCCGCGCAGGGCACGCCGCAGATCGTGAATTTGAATGCGACCCTGGGCGGGCAAGCGTTCGGCGGCGTTCCCTATTCGGCGACTGCTTCGGACACGTGGCTCTCGGTTTCGCCCGCGTCCGGCAACATGCCGGCGCGGCTGGAAGTCCGCGTGGATCCCAGCCGTCTCGCCGCCGGAAGCTACAACGGCACCGTGCGAATCACGGCGGCGGGGACCCAGACCGGCTCCGTCACCATTCCCGTGGCGCTGACCGTCACCGGGGCCAGGCCGCCGCAGCTCAGCCTGGGCTCCGCCAACCTGGCATTCTCCCTGCAGCGCGGCGCAGGTGAAGCGCAGCGGCAGCTCGTCATCAGCAACTCCGGCGGAGGCTCCCTGACCGTGCAAGTAGTCGCGGCGACGTCCACCGGAGGCAACTGGCTTACCGCTTCCCCGAACTCCGACACGGTAACCCCTTCCACTCCGCTGACCGTCAACGTCACAGCCAACGCGGGTCAACTCGCGGCGGGAACCTACTCGGGAACCATCCGCGTCACTTCCAACGGCGGGAATCTGAATATCCCGGTATCCCTTACGATCACCAGCGCCCAGTCCGTGCTGCTGCTGTCGCAAGTAGGCATGCAGTTCGTGGCGGTGGCGGGCGGAGGCAGGCCCCTGGCGCAGCAGTTGGCGGTGCTGAACACCGGAGCGGGATCCATGAACTGGCAGGCTCGGTCTGCGACTCTATCGGGCGGCGGCGCCTGGCTCCGTTTGGGCGCCACCAACGGAACGGTCCCCAGGCCCTTCGTGGACCTGGCGAACATTGACGTATCGGTTTCCGCGGATGGACTGGCGCCGGGGACCTACTTCGGACAGATTGATGTCACCTCGGGAACCGCGGATAACTCCCCGCAGAGCGTCTCCGTGGTGTTGAACGTGCTGCCCGCCGGAACCAATCCGGGTCCCGAGGTGCAGCCCACGGCGCTGGTGTTCGTGGGCAACGCGGCGCGCAATCCGGGCTCGCAGAATATCCTGATCTCGAATCCGACTTCGCAGCCGGTGAGCTTCGGCTCCAGCCGGACCTTCCTGCGGCCCGGCGGAAACTGGTTTGTTCACGTTCCCAGCGAAGGCACGGTGCCGCCCAACGATCCGGCGCGCATCGTGGTGCAGGCCGAGTTCACCGGATTGGAACCGGGCGCCATCCGCAGCTTCCTGAACCTGGGATTCGCGGACGGCAGTTCCCGCACAGTGAATGTCCTTACCGTCGTTCCGCCGCCCGACGCCTTCAGCGACAAGTCCGGATTGCTGGGAGCGGCCAGTTGCCGCACCAACGGCCTGCGGGTGGAGATCACCTCGCTGCAGCGGCCGCAGTTTACCGCGACCATCGGCCAGCCGACGCGCCTGGAAGCAAAGATCGTCGACGACTGCGGCAATCCGCTGGTCCCCGAAGGCAACCGCTCCGCGGTGGTACAGGCCGGATTCACCAACGGCGACCGGCGTCTGGACCTGAATCACGTGGGCAGCGGCGTATGGGCCGGCACTTGGACGCCGCGCTCCGGCAACGGTCCGGTGACCATCGATATCACCGCCTTCCTCGCGCTCTCCGGCCGCACCCAGGCGGGCCAGGCGTCTCATTCGGGTCTGCTGACCCAGCCCGGACTGCTGCGATCGCCGTTGATGGCCCCCGGCGGCGTCGCCAACGCGGCCAGCGGCGAAAACGCGGTGGTGTCGCCCGGCGGATACATTTCGATCTACGGCGCCCAGCTCGCCGACCGCACCCAGCAGGCGCAGTCGATTCCGCTGCCGACGGAAATGGAAGGCACGGAAGTCATGCTGGCGGGACGCAAGCTGCCCTTGTCGTTCGTGGGCGACGGTCAGGTGAACGCCCTGGTCCCGTATGATCTCAGCGTCAACACGCAGCACCAGATCCTGGTGAAGCGAGGCTCGGCTCTCTCGGTTCCGGAAAACGTGACCGTCGCCCCGGCGCAGCCCGCGATTTACACGCAGGATCAGTCCGGGCGCGGTCCGGGCGTGATCGTGAATGGGGTCACCAACCAGTTGATCGGCACCCAGAATCCGGCGCGCGCGGGAGACGTGCTGGTGCTGTACTGCAACGGTCTCGGCACAGTGAACCCGCCCGTGCCTCCAGGGGCGGCCGCGCCGCTGGCAGGTCCGCTGTCCCACACCACAACTCCGGTGACCGTGCGCATCGGCGGCGTCAACGCGGCGGTGAACTTCTCCGGCCTCGCGCCCGGCTTCCCTGGACTGTACCAGGTGAACGCGGTGGTCCCGTCCGGTGTCACCCCCGGCGACGCGGTGCCTGTGACGCTGGAGATATCGGGCCAGGTGAGCCCGCCGGTGACCATCGTGCTGCGCTGACCGGCGGTACAACCATGAGCTTTCTCGATAATCTCGAAAACAGCGTGAAGGCGATGGAGGGTCGCGAGCAGCGCGATCCGGAAGCGCTGCAGCGCGAACGCCAGGCTCGGGAAGCAGCCCAGGAGGCGGCGCGGCAGTCCGCGCCGCATGCCGCCGCGCTTCGGGACTATGCTCCCAATCTGCTGGCCGCGGCCCGGCTGGCCGGGCACGCGTCGCGCACCATGGTGCGGATGAGCTGGATCCAGACTACCGCCCGCTTCGAGGCGAAAGCTAAACGTCTGGATTTGCGTCCTGCCGCCGACGGCGTGGTTGCCGTGTTCTCGGAGGACGGCGTGGAGCGCGGCGTCGAACCGCTGGACCTGAACGCCGATCCCGCGCACCTGGCGGCCCGCTGGCTCGCCGGCTAGGCGGCGTTCAAGATGGTGATTTCGGCGAACAGCGCCGCCCCCGGAGGAATCACGCCGGGCACTCCGCGATCGCCATACGCCATGTGTGGAGCCAGCTCCAGGCGGCGGGTCCCGCCTACGCGCATTCCGTCGATCCCGTAGAAAAGCCCGTTGACCAGCCGCCCGCGATTCAGCAGGATCTCGGTGTACAGCGTCCGGCCGTCGTCACCCAGCCGCGAAGCTCCCACCGGTCCCCACGGTTGCGGCCAGCGAACGGGAGTACCGTCGCGCAGCCGCAGCCGCAGCCGGATCGCATAGCTATGCTGGCGTCGCACTGGCTCGCCCGCGCCCGGAACGTCAAGGAGTAGCGTAATGCCGGAGCGCAGGCGCTGCCGGAGCGGCGCGCCCTTGCGATCGAGAATCGCGGCGATAGCCTCCTGGTTCGCGGCCCGAGCCAACTCCAGCGGCGTCTCGCAATCGTCGATTCGCGTGCGCAGCTCCGGGTCAGCCCCGGCGTCGAGCAGCACCTGCACGGCCAGCGCGTTGCCCTCGGCCACCGCCATGTGCAGCGGGGTGTAATCGTTGATCCCCCGCTGATTGAGGTCCGCTCCGCGGCTCAGCAGCAGGCGCAGGACCTCGTCCACGTCCTGACGGCGATTGGCGCCGGGCGTCTCGCGAGTGCAGCTCAGGGCGGCGATCAGCGGCGGGAAACCATCGTCCACCGGAGCATTCGGGTCTGCCCCGATCTCCAGCAACTCCCGGATGAATTCCAGGGGGCTGTGGTAAACCGCGTACACCAGGCAGCTTCCGATGGTGTCCGGCATCAGGCCGTTCGGCGCCGCGGCGGGATCGTCGAGGGCGGCGCGTAACGCGGCGAGATCGCCCCGCCGGAAGGCGTCGTCCAGGCCCTGGAACCTCCGTGCTTCGGCGCAGCGCTCTTCCTCGGTCATACGCACCTAGAAACCGCTGATTCTCTCCAGGCGGAAAGCGGCGTCGCGGCCAACCGGCAGGGTTTCGAATTCCTTGGTCTGCCCGGGCTCCAGGTCGCGGACCGTGGCCACGGCTGCGGGTTCCGGCATTCCGGCGGCGCCCGGTTTGGAGGAGCGATACAGGCGGAAGACGATGTTCACCGTGAGGAACCGGCGATCGCAGTCGTTGCGGACCGCTCCAATGATCCGGTTCACGCCCTCCACTTCGCGAGTCGTGGAACCAGCCAGCACCAAACACGCGTTCTCCGCGCCGGAGAAGACGGACCTGGCCACTTGCCCGCAACCGGACGTCACCAGCGCCATCGCCACTGGGATCGCCAACCTCACAATCTTCTATCGGCGGAGCGCCCGCCGAACTGGACGGGCCCTTAGAGCGATTTCGCGGCGTTCAGCGCCGCGTCATAGTCCGGGTGATCGCCCACTTCCGTGACGTACTCGGCATGACGAATTACGTTGTCCTTGTCCACCACAAATATGGCCCGGCTCTCGATCCGCAGTTCCTTGATCAGCGTCCCGTAGCTCTCGCCGAAACTGGCGTTGCGATGGTCGGAAATCATCTTGACGTGATCCACGCCGAAGCTGTCGCACCAGCGCTTCTGCGCGAACGGCAGATCCATGCTGATGGTGTAGATGGAAACTTCCGGCAGCTTGCCGGCTTCGTCGTTGAATCGCTTGGTTTGCATGTCACAAACCGGAGTATCCAAGGATGGGATGACGCTGAAAATGCGCACGCCATTTCCTGTCGAAGCCAGGCTCACGGGCTGCAGCTTGTCGTCCACTGCCGTAAATTCCGGCGCCTTATCGCCGGCCTTCAGCTCCGGGCCGATCAGCGTCATGCCGTTGCCGCGCAGAGTAGTCGCTCCAGGTCGTTCCATGGGAAAGGGTACCGCCTCCTAAGTCAGGGTTGAAAAGTCTTATTGTAGCGCGAGCGGTTACACTGACCCTGATGGCAAAGATCACCACGCTGTTGTTCGACATCGGTGGAGTGCTGTTGACCAACGGCTGGGACCGTGAACGCCGCACCCGCGGCGTGGAGCGATTCGGGCTGGACCCGCTGGAGTTCGACCGCAGGCATCGCGTGGTGGACCGCGATCTCGAGGTCGGCCGGATCACCCTCGATGAGTACCTCGGCTGGACCGTGTTTCACCAGCCGCGCGGTTTCACGCTGGAAGAGTTCCGCTCGTTCGTTTGCGAGCAAAGCGAAGCGCGGCCGCCCATGATGGAGTTCGCGCGGCGGCTGTCGGCGCGCTACCGCCTGGCCGCGCTGAACAACGAATCGGCCGAACTGAACCAGTACCGGATCACGCGTTTCGGATTGCGCGAGATCATCCCCGTGTTCCTCAGTTCCTGCTACCTGGGCGCGCGGAAGCCAGAGATCGTGTTCTATGAGAACGCGCTGCGCATCCTGCAGCGGTCACCCGAGGAGTGCATCTTCATCGACGACCGCGCGGAGAACATCGATCCCGCGCGGCTGCTGGGGATGAACGGCATCCACTTCCGCAGCCAGGAATCGCTGGCCGACGAACTGCAGTCTTACGGCGTCTCCGTCTGAGCGGCGAGACTCTCCTTCTATTCGACTATCACTAAGATTTTCAGGCGCGAAGGGCGAGCAGAGCTGCGGAATTTCACGCGAATTCATGAATCTGAAGCCTGTTTGTGCGGTTTTGTAACAATCATTCGATAACTTAGCAGCATGGTACGCCTGAATGTCTTCAGATGTCTGGTTCTCGCCGCGGTTCCGTTGCTCGCGCAGGTGGATCGCGCCTCACTGACCGGTTCGGTGACGGACGCCTCCGGCGCGGCGGTAGCCGGCGCAAAAATCGAGATTTACTCCGAAAGCACCGGTTTCCGCCGATCGGCGGTGTCCGGCGACGACGGACGCTACAGCATGCCCGGCCTGCCCGTGGGCGAGTTCACGCTGAGCGCGTCGAAAGAAGGATTTCAGGCGAAGAAGATCGACAAGCTGGCTTTGATTGTCGGCCTGCGCCGCGTCGAGGACATCCAACTGGAAGTCGGCGCGGTGGCGAGCGCGGTGACCGTGAACGCCGACGCCACGCCGCTGGAGCAAACCTCGGCGGAAATCGGCACCGCCATCGGCTCCAAGCAACTGGCCAACATCCCCATCAACGGGCGCAACTGGAGCAGCCTGATGCAGTTCGCGCCGGGCGCGGTAAACACCGGCGATGGATCGCAGAATTCGATCCGCTTCTATGGCCGCGGCCGGGACGAGAACAACTGGACCTTCGACGGCACCGATGCCACCGGCATCAAGGACCCGCGGCAGGAAGCCAACCTTCGCCTGGTGGTGCCGATGGACGCCATCGCGGAGTTCCGGGTCAGTTCCGCCAACTACTCGGCGGATTCCGGCACCGGCGCGGGCGGCCAGGTGAACCTGGTATCGAGAACCGGCACCAACGAATTTCACGGCTCGGCCTTCTGGTTTGTCCGCAACAGCGCGTTCGACGCCCGGCGGCCCTTCGACGGGTCGCAGCCGCCGCCCTTCAAGCTGAATCAGTACGGGGGCAACTTCGGCGGCCCCATCGTTAAAGACCGCACATTCTTCTTTGTGAATTACGAAGGGCTCCGCCAGCGCCTGCAATCGGTGCGAGCGGCAGCCCTGGTGCCCAGCCGCGCGTTCCGCGCCCGCGCGGTGCAGACCTCCCCGGCGATCGCGCCGCTGGTGAACGCATTCCCCGTGGGCAACGCCGGGCTGACTTCGAATGCCGATGTCGAGCGTTTCATCGGCACCGGCAGCGTCAATCAGGATGAGGACGCGGGCATGGTGCGATTCGATCACCGCTTCAGCGACCGGACCTCGATCTTCGCCCGGTTCAATATCGTGCAGGGCATCTTCAACGAGATCCGCAACGACCTGCTGGAGCCTCGCATCAGCGATGTCCGGCCCTCGCAGGGCACCATCCAGCTCTCGCACGTGTTTTCGCCCTCGATCATCAATGAAACCCGCTTCGGATACAACCGCTCGCCGCTGGAACGAACGGCGCAGGGCGTCGCCACCGAGTCCATCCGCGTGGGCGGCCTCTCCTCCACCCAGGCGCAGTTCACCAACATCGAGAAGCCCACGACCTTTTCCATCCTGAACGCCACGTCCCTGCTGAAGGGCCGCCATGCCTTGAAATTCGGCGGCGAGCTGCGGCGCGTGCGGATGAACGTGGGTGAGACAACCGACACCGTGCTCCGCTACGCCAATCTGGCGGCCTTCGAACGCAACCAGTTGGATCGCTTCGATGTCGGAACTGGGTTGCCGACGCAAGGCGTGCGGCGCTGGTACGGAATTCTGTACGCGCAGGACGACTTCCGGGTGAGCTCCACGCTCACGCTGAATCTCGGCGTGCGGTGGGAGTACTACACGGTTTCCAATGAAGTCAACGGCCGCGGCAACGTGTTCGATGTCACGCGGTGCGCCGGCTTCTGCCCTCCCGGCACGGAGTGGTTCTTCCCCGATCGGAACAACGTCGCGCCGCGCATCGGCCTGGCCTGGTCGCCGAAAATGTTCAACAACAGGACGGTGTTCCGCGCCGGCTACGGCATGTTCTTCGGGCCCGGACAGAACGACGACGTTACCGCCGCCGTGGATAGCATCGAGGAGACGCTGCAATTGCAGGCGCGCGACGTTCCCGGTCTGCGTTACCCGATCGCGCCGTTCCTGCCCCAGGCTCGCAACCAGGGCATCACCCCCCGCAGCGTCCAGCGGGACCGCGAGGATTTCTACTCCCAGCAGTGGTCGTTCTCCATCCAGCAGCAGTTGCCGATGGCCTTCGTCGCCACCTTCGGGTATGTGGGCCAGAAGGGAACGAACCTGTTCAACCGCAGCTTCGTGAATCTTCCCAGCCTGGCCACCGGGCAGCGGCCGCTTCCCGCGTTCGGCATCGTGGATGAAAAGCAGAATTACGGACGCTCCAACTTCAACGGGGGCCAATTCTCGCTGACCCGTCAGTTCACCAGCGGCTGGTTGTTCCAGGGCAACTACCTGTATGGCGTGGCCATCGATGACACCGCCGGCGCCGGCGACGGCAGCGAAGTGATGATCGCCTCCTGCCGCGTGTGCGACAAGGCTTTCAGCGATAACGATATTCGTCATTCGGCCAACTTCAATACCGTGTACGAGCTTCCCTTCGGCCGCGGCAAGGCCTACGGCTGGAAGGACGGCTTCGGTGGCGGACTGGCTTCCGGCTGGTCGCTCTCCGGTATCTACTCGTTCCGCACCGGACGCCCGGTAAACGTGGTGCTGAATCGCGCTTCCGGCGATGTTCCGGACGGCAATACCGTCCGGCAGCGCCCCAATGTCCTGGACTTCGCGGCGGCGACGCCCGCCGTGCAATCCACCGGCCTGTGGCTGAATCGCGCCGCGTTCGCGACACCGGCTCGCGGCGCCTGGGGCAACCTGGGCCGCAACGCCTTCCGCGGACCGGGCCTGTGGCAGGTCGACATCGGCGTGCAAAAGCGCACCGCGATTACCGAGCGCATGAACCTGGAGTTCCGCGCGGAGTTGTTCAATCTGTTCAATCGGGCGCAGTACGGCAACCCGGAGAACAACATCTCCAACGCCACCTTCGGGCAGATCCTGTCGCTGGCCAACGCCAGCCCGACGGGACAAGGCAGCGCGCGATCGCTGCAGTTGATGGTCCGCGTGAACTTCTAATCGCGATCCGGTTGTTACAGTAAGGGGGCGGCCTTGCGCCGCCCTTTTTTCATGCTTGCCATCGCACTCACCATCGCCGGTTCCGACCCTTCGGGCGGCGCGGGCATCCAGGCCGACCTGAAGACGTTCCATCAGTTCGGCGTGTACGGCACGGCGGCGATCACGCTGCTGACGGTGCAGAACACGCGGCGCGTCAGCCGGGTTGAGATGATCGACCCCGCGCTGCTGGTGGAACAGGCCCGCGCGGTGCTGGAGGATGTTCCTCCCAACGCGGCGAAAACGGGCGCCCTGGGCGCCGCGCAGATGATCCGCGCCGTGGCGTCCCTCGATCTGCCCTGCCCCCTGGTGGTGGATCCGGTGATGATCTCCAAGCATGGAGCCTCGCTGATGGAGGCGGACGCGCGCGAGTCCCTGGTCCGCGAGCTGCTGCCCAAGGCATTCCTGGTGACCCCGAACCTGCACGAGGCCGCCGCGATCACCGGGCGGGAAGTGACGGATCTGGACACGATGAAACGAGCCGCGGACAAGATCGCCGCCCTGGGGGCGCGCGCCGTGCTCATCAAGGGCGGTCACCTGGAAGGCGACGCAGTGGACCTGCTGCTGGACGCCGGCGCATTTGAGCAGTTCCGGTCCCCGCGTGTGCATACGGCCCACACACACGGCACCGGATGCACGTATTCCGCCGCGATCACCGCACTGCTGGCCCGCGGCGAGAACCTGCGCGATGCCATCGCGGCGGCCAAACGATTCATCGCCGAGGCGATCCGCACCAACCCCGGCATCGGCGGCGGCTCGGGTCCGGTGAACCACTTCGCGTCCCCCGGAGTTGAAAGAGAATAGAGCGATGCAACCAGCGGGACCCCTGGCGGGCATTCGTGTTGTCGACTTCGGCCGGTTTATCGCCGGCCCCTACTGCGGCATGCTGCTGGCCGACATGGGCGCGGACGTCATCCGCATCGACCGGCGGCAGGGCAGCGAGGATCGCTACCCGGGTCCGGTGACCGAGGACGGGCACGGCGGCGGCTTTCTTTCCCTGAATCGCAACAAGCGCAGCCTGACGCTGGACCCCTCGCGTCCCGGCGCGGCCGAAGTAATCCGCCGCCTGGTAAAGCGCGCCGATATCGTCATCGCCAATTTGCCCCTGGACGTGATGGAGAAAATGGGCATTCACTACGAGGCGCTGCGAGCCATCCGCCACGACATCATCCTGGCGCGCATCTCCACGTTCGGCCCCGACGGGCCGTACGCCCAGCGCGTCGGTTTCGACACCGTGGCCCAGGCGATGAGCGGCGCGATGAGCGTCACCGGTTTTCCCGGAGCTCCGGTGCGCGCCATGGTGCCCTTCGAGGATTACGGCACCGCCCTGCACACCGCCTTCGGCGTGATGGTGGCCCTGTACCATCGCTCGCGAACCGGCCAGGGGCAGATTGTCGACGGGTCCCTGCTGGCCACCGGAGTGACGTTCATGCAGGCGCTGCTGGCCGAGCATGCCGTCACCGGGGTGGAGCGCGCGCAGCAGGGCAACGCGGGCTTCTACGCCGCGCCCTACGACACTTATCGCGGGCGCGACGGCTGGATCACCATCGCCGTGAACGGGACGCCGATGTTCGAGCGCTGGGCCCGCGCAGTGGGGCGCGAGGATCTGATCGGCGATCCCCGGATGGCCGACGACGGACTGCGCGCGCGCCACCGCCAGGTGATCGACGACGCGATGAACCATTGGCTGGCGTCGCGCACTATCGCCGAAGCGATGCGCGAACTGGAGGCCGCGCGCGTCCCCGCGGGGCCGGTGTTGAACTTCGCGGAAGTCCTTGAGGATCCGCAGGTGAAGGCTCGCGAACTGCTCAAGTACGTCGACTTCCCCTCCGCGCCCAAACCCGTTCCGCTGGCGAACACCGCCGTGCGTCTCTCCTCAACGCCCGGCGGCATCCGGCACCGCGCGCCGCTGCTCGGCGAGCACACCGGCGAAGTGCTGCTGGAACTCGGCTACGGCGAGGCGGAGATCGCCGCGCTGCGCCAGGCGCAAGTGGTCTAACCCTTCTTCGGCGGCTCCACGTGACCGCCGAATCCGAAACGCATCGCGGACAGAATCTTCTCCGCGTAGGTGTGGTCCTGGCGGGACCGGAACCGTGTCGTCAGCGACGCCGACAACACGTCCGCGGGAGTCGCGGACTCGATCGCCTGGATGATGGTCCAGCGGCCCTCGCCCGAATCGTTCACCACGCCCGAGAACTGCGCGAGCTCGCCGTCGCGGGCCAGCGCCAGCGAGGTCAGATCCAGCAGCCACGACGTGATCACGCTGCCGTAACGCCACACTTCCGCGATCTCCGCCATGTCGAATTTGTAGCGGTACTCGGGCGCGATGTCCGGAACATCGGCCCGCTTCAGCAGGTCGAAACCCTCGGCGTAGGCCTGCATCATGCCGTATTCGATGCCGTTGTGAATCATCTTCACAAAGTGGCCCGCGCCGCTCGGACCGCAATACAGGTAGCCCTGCTCGGCCGTGGTCGCCGTCTCGCGAGTGGCCGTTCTCGCGACGTTCCCGGAGCCCGGCGCCAGCGTCCGGAACAGCGGTTCCAGACGGTCGAACGCTTCCTTGGGTCCGCCGATCATCAGGCAGTAGCCTCGCTCCAGACCCCACACGCCGCCGCTGGTTCCGGCGTCAACGTAGTGGATGCCGCGAGCCGCCAGCAGCTTCGCCCGCCGCACGTCGTCCTTGAAGTAGGAGTTACCTCCGTCGATGATCGCGTCGCCCGGCTGGAACAGCTCGCCCAGCGTACCCACGGTCTTCTCCGTCGCCTCGCCCGCCGGGACCATCACCCAGGCGGCGCGCGGCGCGCTCAGCTTTTGAGCGAACTCCTCCAGCGTATAGGCGCCAGCGGCGCCTTCCGCTTCCAACGCCTTGACATTCTCCGGGTTGACGTCGAAAACCACGCAGGTGTGACCGCCGCGCATCAGGCGGCGAACCATGTTGGCGCCCATGCGCCCGAGGCCGATCATGCCGAGTTGCATGAAGTTGATTGTGGCACAGCGGCGTAGCGCTTCAGACTTCGCGCAGTCGCTGCGCCGCGGCTTCCGGCGTGATATCGCGTTGCGCCTCTCCCAGCAGCTCGAAACCCACCATGAACTTGCGAACTGTCGCCGATCGCAGCAGCGGAGGATAGAAGTGCGCGTGGAAGCAGAAGAACGGATATTCGCTCGAATCGGTGGGCCGCTGGTGGAAGCCCATGCTGTAGGGAAAAGGCGCGTCAAAGACGCGGTCGTAACGCGCGGTGATGTCGCCCAGGATTCCGGCGAGCGCGAACTGCTGCTCCTCGTCCATTTCCAGGAGCGAAGGAACCGGACGGAACGGCAGGATGATGGTCTCGAACGGCCACACCGCCCAGAACGGCACCAGCACCGCGAATTCGTCGTTGTGCGAGATCAACCGGTCCCGCGACTGCATCTCCAGTTCCAGGTAATCGCGCAGCAGCAGGGTTTCGCGTTCCAGAAAGTACTGGCGCTGCAGCGTGCTCTCTTTCAGCAGCTCCCCGGGAACGCTTTCCGTGGCCCAGATCTGGCAATGCGGGTGAGGATTGCTCGCGCCCATCATCTCGCCGCGATTCTCGAAAATCTGCACGGACCGGATGTCCTGGTTGCGGCCAAGCTCCTCGTATTGCTCGCGCCAGACACGCACCACCGCCGCGATCTGCTCCTGGCTCATCCCGCTGACCGACAGCGAGTGATCGGGATGGAAGCAGACCACGCGGCAAACGCCGCGTTCCGCGCGGGCCACCAGCAAGTCGCGATGGAGCTGCTCTTCCGGCGGAATGTCCATCTTGAGCGCGGGAAAATCGTTGTCGAAGGTGAAGGTGGAGGAGTACTCCGGGTTGCGGCGGCCTCCGGCGCGGGCATTCCCAGGACACAAATAACACTGCGGATCGTATTGCAGGCCCGCCGGCCGCGGCGTCTTTTCCACCTGCCCCTGCCACGGACGCTGCGTGCGATGCGGCGATACCAGCACCCACTCGCCGGTCAGCGGGTTGTAACGCCGGTGGGGTTCGGTGAAAAGGGACATCTTGGAATGCTACCCGTAGAGGCGCCGGAACGGCGGATCGTTTCCGCCTGCCGCCCCCGTGCAACTTCATACAATGAAGCTTCGCATGGACCATCTTGCCGAATACCGATCCAAGCTGCGCACCGCCGACGACGCCGTGGCGGCGTTGAACAGCGGCGACATTCTCGTGAAGGGAATGGCCGTGGCCGAGCCTCCCGCGCTGCTCGCCGCCCTGGCGCGCCGCATCGAGGCGGGTGAGCTGACCGGGCTCCGCCTCTATTACCTGCACTCCGAGCGTTACGCCGCCGAAACGGTGCTGCGGTATGAACTCATGGATCACCTGACGCCATACTGCCTGTTCATGCGCGAGACCGAGCGCATGCTGATCCAGCGCGGGCTGCGGGACGATCGCAAGGTGGTGCAGTTCGTTCCCAATTCCTTCCCGGAGTTGCCGCGCTTCTTTCGCGAGGAAATCCGCGTGGACGCCACCCTGTTGACGGTGTCGCCCATGGACAAGGACGGCAACTTCACCTTCGGCACCAACAACGACTACGGCAATGGCGCGGCGCGGTGCTCCGGCCGCGTCATTGTGGAAGTGAACCGCCACATGCCTCGCGTGCTGGGCGATTCCGCGCTGCACGTTTCCGAGGTCGACGCCATAGTGGAGAATGACATGCCCTTGCTGGAGGTTCCCGCCGCCCCGCCGGACCCCGAGGCGGATACCATCGGCGGCATGGTCGCGGAAATGGTTCCCGACGGCGCCACCATCCAGATGGGCGTCGGCGCGATTCCTAACGCGGTCTGCGCCTTTCTTCGCGACCGCAAGGATCTGGGCATCCATACCGAGGTCCTCACCCGCGGCATGTTGGACCTGATCCGGCATGGCGCCGCCAACGGGCGCAAGAAATCGCTCCATCCCCGGCAGGCCGTGTTTACCTTCACCATCGGCGATCGCGACCTGTACGACGCCATCGACAACAGCCTGCTGTTCGAGAGCCATCCCGTCGATTACGTCGTAAACCCGGCGGTGATCGCGCGGAACGCCAACATGTTCTCCATCAACGCCGCTCTGCAGGTGGACCTCTACGGTCAGGTGAACGCCGAATGGCTGAACGGGCATCAGTATACCGGCACGGGAGGCCAGCTCGCCTTCGTGCGCGGCGCCTATCAGGCGCCGGGCGGAAGGTCCATCATCGCCCTGCCCGCGACCGCGGCCAGAGGCAAAGTCTCACGCATCGTGCCTAACCTGCAAGGCCCCGTCACCGATACCCGCATCGACACAAATTGCGTCGTGACGGAGTATGGCGTGGCTCAACTGAAGGGCAAGTCCTCGAGCGAGCGCGCGCTGGCGCTGATCGCAATCGCCCATCCCGACTTCCGCGAGGAGCTGCGAAAAGCGGCCAGGAAGTTGTACCTGATTTGAACCGCGCGGGCGCACTTCTGCTGGCTTTCCTCCCGCTGGCGGCGCAGGATCCCGTGCGCCCGGAACTGCCGGCGTCCGCTCCGGCGGGCGTGCTGAAGCTGGACGGCCGGCTGGACGAGCCCTTCTGGAAGGCCGCCCGCGTAGCCGAGCTCGTTCAGCAATCGCCGCGTCCCGGCGAGCCGACCAGATACGCCACCCGCATCCGCGTCCTGGTCACCAACGACTATCTTTACTTCGGCGTGGAGTGTGACGATCCGGAGCCCTCCCGCGTCGCCATCCACACCCAGCAGCGGGACGGCGATCTGAACGGCGACGATCACCTGTCCTTCGCGCTCGACACTTACGGCGACCGGCGAACGGGTTACTACTTCGCGATCAATGCCGCCGGCGCCCGGGTCGACGGCCTGATCGCCAATCCGGAAAGGGCTTCGCTGGACTGGGACGGAATCTGGGACGCGCGCACCGCGCGAACCAGTACCGGCTGGACCGCGGAGTTGGTCATCCCGGCGAAAACCTTGAACTTCACTCCGGGGCTGTCGCGCTGGGGCTATAACGTGGAGCGCTACGTCGCGCGGGAGCAGCTCCGCCTGCGCTGGTCCTCCCCTACCTTGGATTCTTTCTTGGTCGACCTCAGCCGCGCCGGCTACCTCAGCAACGTCGAGGCGCTGCGACAGGGTTGGGGACTGGAGGTAAGCCCGTACCTGGTCGGCCGCATGCTTGGCGCCTTCGGCACGGGTCCGCGCAGTTGGCGGCTTCAGCCCGGGATGGACATGACCTACCGGATCACGCCGCAGCTTGCCGCCGTGCTCACCATCAACACCGATTTCGCGGAAACCGAGGTCGACGCGCGGCAGCTCAACGTCACCCGATTCCCGCTATTCTTCCCGGAACGGCGCGCCTTCTTCCTGGAGGGCGCCAACCAATACGAATTCGGCCTCGGACTGGGCTCCAACTTCATCCCGTTCTTCAGCCGCCGCGTGGGCTTGTTCGGCGGTGAGCCCGCGCCCATAGACGCCGGAGTGAAGCTGAATGGCCGCGCCGGACGTTGGAACATCGCCTTCCTGGATGTGCAGACGCGCGACAGCCGCTTCGCCCCCGGCACGAACCTGCTTGCCTCCCGCGTGTCCTACGACCTGACCGACCGCTTTCGCGTGGGCGGCATCTTCACCAACGGCAATCCTTCGGGCCGAGGGCGGAACACCCTCGCCGGCGCTGACGCGGTGTGGCGCACTTCCCGCTTCCGCGGCAACAAGAATCTTCTGTTCGGCGGCTGGGTTGCCGGCACCGCCGGGGACCCCCGGACCGGCAGCCCCATCGGCTACGGCGCCAAGATCGACTATCCCAACGACCGCTGGGATTGCCAGGCACAGTTTCAGGTCTTCGGACAGGCTTTGCAGCCCGCGCTCGGCTTCCTGCCGCGACCCGCGGTCCGGCGGACCAATTTCGGCTGCGACTGGCGTCCCCGCCCCCGCGAGGACGGACCCCTCGGCTGGATCCGCCAGGAGTTCTTTGAAAACCAGTTCACCTTCGTCTGGAACAATCGCGGCGTGCTGGAAAGCTTTCGCTACTTCATGGCCCCCATCAACATCCAGACCCAGCGCGGCGATCGCTTCGAGTTCAACTGGGCGCCTCAATACGAGTTCCTTCCGGTGCCCTTCGAAGTCGCCTCCGGCGTGGTGCTGCCCGTAGGCGAGTATTCGTTCCAGCGCTGGCGGCTGGAGGCGGAAACCAGCCGCCACAGGCGGGTGCGTTTCGGCAACACCACCTGGTTCGGCAGCTTCTACAACGGAACTTTGACCGAATGGCGCGACTACGTGAACTGGACCTCGCCAGGCGGCCGCTGGCTGATCGGTCTCACCGCGCGCAACAACTTCGGCAGACTGCGGCAGGGCAGCTTCGTGCAGCGTCTTTGGCAGGCCGACTTCGCTCTCGCCTGGAACCCGAACCTGGTGCTGACCAGCTTCCTGCAATACGACAACGAGTCGAGCAACTTCGGAACCAACACCCGGCTGCGCTGGACCATCCGCCCCGGCAACGATCTGTTCGTGGTCTGGAACCGCGGCTGGAGGCAACTGCTGCTCAGCCCCGGCGATCTTGGCCTGATCCCGGAAACCGAAGTCATTGCCGTCAAGCTCCGCTGGACGTTCCGCAGATAGATTCCGAGGATCTAGGACGCGCCCGCCGCCCCGCTGCGCCGGACCGAGGCGCGTTCGCTCTCGTCCACTTCCATGCGAAAGATATCCGGCCGCGAGTAATGCCCGACGGCGTCGAAATCGAACTTGCCACGCGGGATCTGGTGCAGGTCCAGGTCCGCCACCAGCAGCGATTCCCCTTCGTAGTGCGGCCCGGCGAGCACGTTGGCGAACGGATCCACGATCATGCTGCCGCCCCGGCAAAAGCAGTCCTTCTCCTCGGCCGGATAATCGTCCGGGTAATCGGCCCGCGTGGTGAACTGGTTCGCCGACAGCACGAAACAGCGCCCCTCCACCGCGATATGGCGCATGGACGCGGCCCACACATCCCTCTGGTCGGCGGTCGGCGCGCAATAAAGAGCGATTCCCTTCCCGTACATCGCCGTCCGCAGCAGCGGCATGTAGTTCTCCCAACAGATCACCGCGCCGAGCTTGCCATATTCGGTGTCGAATACGTTCAACGTGGAGCCGTCGCCATATCCCCAACAGAGCCGTTCCATCGCGGTCGGCATCACCTTGCGATGCTTGCCGAGGAACACGCCGTCCGGCGAGAAGAACAGGACCGTGCAGTAGAGCGTCGCGCCCCCTCGCTCGATCACGCCGATCACCAGGTACAGCGAGTTCTCGCGGGCTATCCCGCCCAGCGCGTCCACCACCGGACCCGGAACATCCATCGCGCTTTCCCAGTAGCGGCGAAACCAGTCGCGGCCTTCATCGGTGCGATTGCCTACCACCGCGCCGAATCGCTGCCCGCGCGGGTAGGCGCTCAGGAACGCCTCCGGAAAAACCGCCAGCTTCGCCTTTTCCCGGCCCGCCTCGGACGCCCAGTGGCGAACCCGCTCCATGCTGCGTGCCAGATCGAAGGAAACCGGCGCGGCCTGAACCACGGCGGCGCGGAGATGAGAGTTCGCCATGCCTTCATTATGGGCCGGAAGGCAGCTTCTATTCCGGACTGGTGTTCGCGATCATGTCAAAATCGCCGCGCAGCGCTTTCAACCCGTACTTTTCGCGGTCGATCTCCTTGCGCGTCCGGAAACCCATCCGGCGCAGCAGCGGGAGCGGCGGACACCAGCCTTGAGCCGCATGCTGGAACAGGAATCCGAAGACCACGGCCGGCGCCGCCAGCCACCGCGGATTCACCGTCGCGGCCAGCACGGCGCCGGTGAAAGCCAGCGCCCCGGCGTTGGCCTGCAACACCCGCTCCACATCCCACTCGCGGTCCAGTTCCGCGATATGCTCCGTGATCTGGTCGGCCGCGCCCTCGGCGTGCTCTTCCAGACACTGCACGATCCGGCGGTCGATCTCGGTGTTGATCTCGAACCCGGTATTCTCGCGCACCCGGTCCGGCAGCCGCCTCTTGATGTCCTTCGTCTTCAGGTCAGCCATGAACAGCCCTCCAGGCCGCGCGAGCGCGCTCGCCCGCCGTATCCCCGACCAAATCGTCGAAATCGCCGCGCAGCGCCTTCACCGCGTACCGCTCGCGGTCGATCTCCATTTGCGTCCGGATTCCCCAGCGGCGGAACAAAGGCAGCATCGGATACCAGCCCGTCACCGCATGCAACAGCAACATCCCGGACACGAAGCCCGGAAGCCACAGCGCCTTGCCGCGGATGGTCCAGGCGAGCGCCACGGCGGCAAGGCCGGTGGCGGCGGCTTCCAGTTCCAGCGTTCGCTCGAAATCCCACTCCGCGTTCAACTCTTCCAGACGGCTGGTGAGATCCTGCGGACTCAGGGACGCGGCCTCGCGCAGCCGCTGCCGCGAGTTGGTGTCGATCTGCTGATTAATTTCCAGAGCCGTGTTCGCGCGAACGCGATCCGCCTCCGCCAGATGGCGCATGGCCGCCTCCCAGGGTTAGAAGGCCGCCCGCCGCAATGCGTTTCAGCTCTTCGGGAAGTTGGGGTTGTGCTTGATTTCGCGGATCTGCAGGATATGCCTCATGGAATGCGAGGTGATCATCACGAACCACTGGTAGCAATCCTGCCCGGAATCCAGAAAACGCCGCCCCCGCATGTCGTCCTGCGAGTTCTTCGCCGTCTCCAGCATCTGAGCCCGCAGCTTGCGGAACTCGCCCATGGGCGTCGCCAGGTCCGTGTACCGGCCTTTCGCCGTGCGCGCTTCGCCGGTCCGGTTGCGCCGCGTGCGGTCGATGCCGTACCACAGCATATCGGCGTCCAGCGTGCGCGGCGCCTTGAAGTCCGTCACCGGCTTCTTCATCGAATCCTGAAACTGCGTCCAATACTGCGGCTCGGCCACCGCCAGGTGCTCCATCACGTCCAGCACGCTCCAGGCATCATCCGAAGCTCTCCACTTCAACTGCTTGTCCGACAGCGACTTCACTTCATCGGCAAGCCACTGCTCGGTCATCTCCAGGTGCGAAACCAGGCGGGCCCGTTCCTGCGTCGTCAGAGCGGTTTCCGCGAACAGCGGCAGAACCAGAAGAAAAGAAGCGAGTGTGCGCATTGCAACAGAGAATAACGCCGTCCTCCCTGCCTGTGCACCGCCTCGGGACCAATCTCCCCGAAACAGTGGCCAATCGTCCGCTACGCAGGGTCAGCCGGAACCCGTTTTCTGGCAAAATCAAGCGTGGCTACCCGTCGCATTCTGGCCGTCGCCGATCATCCCGACACGCGCAACCTGGTGGACGAAGTTCTGCCCAGCCTCCACTGCGAAATCGAGACCGTGCACTCCTCCGCGGAACTGCTCCCCAAGTTGAAGGAGAAGACGTTTGACCTGATCCTCACCGGCGCGGAGAGCGGCGTCGACGTGGATCTGGCGCTGTTGCGCGATATCCGCGCCGTCAATCCGCAAGTGCGCGTCGTGGTCTTCACTCCCCCCGGAACCCCGGACCAGATCATCGCCGCCATGCGCGAGCACGTGTACGCCGTCTTCTCCCGCCCTTATGATCCGCTGGAGGTCCGCGATCTGATCTGCCGCACCTTCGACGGTCCGGCCTGGAACGATGGCATCCAGGTCCTGTCCGCGCGCCCCGATTGGATTGCCCTGCGCGTCGCCTGCCGCCTCGAAACCGCCGAGCGCGTCATCCAGTTCATGCACGAACTCCGCACCGGGCTTCCCGAGGAAGTGAAGACGCCGATCGCCATGGCCTTCCGCGAGATCCTGATTAACGCCATGGAGCATGGCGGCGGGTTCGACCCGTCCAAATTTGTCGAAGTTAACGCGGTTTGCACCAGGCGCGCCCTGGTGTACCACTTCCGCGATCCCGGCTCCGGCTTCGCGCCGGGACAAATGGACCACGCCGCCAAACTCGATAATCCGACGGAGCACATGGAGGCTCGCGAGAGCAAAGGCATGCGCCCGGGAGGATTTGGCATCCTGCTGGCTCGCCAATTGATGGATGAGCTGATCTACAACGAATGCGGCAATGAGGTAGTGCTCATCAAGTACCTGGACCGATGACCCTGCTTCGCCCCGCTCGCCTGGACGACCTCGAATTCCTGCTGGCCGCCGAAGCCGCCGCCCGCGATGCCGGCTTTGTGTCGTCGAACTCCCGCGAAGAACACCTGGCGGCCATGGCCAGCCCGGACGCCGCCTATTTCGTCATCGGCGATCGCCAGGGCTATGCGATCTTCCTCGGACTGCGTTCGCCGCATCACGCGCTGGAACTGAAGCGCGTGGTGATCACCGAGCCGGGCAAGGGACTCGGCCGGCGCGTCTTCGCGGAACTGCTGCGCTACGCCTTCGAGCAACGCCAGGCGCACCGCCTGTACTTCGATGCCTTCGACGACAACGCCCGCGCGTTGCATCTGTACCGCAGCCTCGGCTTCCGCGAGGAGGGCATCCTTCGGGAAGCCGGGCTGCGGAAAGACGGTTATCGCAACTTGGTGATGTTCTCCATGCTGGCCGCCGAGTACCGCGCCGTGACTACTGCCCGATCACGATGAACAGATTCTGATTGTTCGGAACGCCGTCCACCGTCAGATCGATGGGCTGATCCCCCGGCGCGACAAACGGAACCGTAACGTTGAATTGGTACAGCCCGATACTCTGCGCCACGATCCCGGCGAACGTCACCGGCGCGGGCACCCCGCCGATCCGGATCGTGAATGGCGACGAAAGCGCGGAAGCCTGCGCCGCCACGACGCCCGCCTGCGTCGGCGGATTGGTCGGCCCGCAGCCCAGCGCGTAAATCGAAATCGTGTCCCCGGGTCTGGCGGCCACGAAGGCGACCCCCGCCAGCATCCCCGGATTCCCGATGTATTGCGAGAAATCCGGCGTCAGCGCCACCACGTACTGCTTGCCGTTGATCAGGAACTGCGGGACGCTCTGCAGCGTCGGCGACAGCCGCGTTCGCATCGCCGTCACGGTGTTGCTGTTGCCCAGGGGCGTGCGGACCTGAATCGACACCGGTCCCGCCGCGGTGTCCTCCGGCGTGTTCACGTTGATCTGAGTCGGGCTGATGTAGTAGATGTACGCGGGCCGCCCGTTGATCAGCACGCTGATCCCGTCCAGCGAGGTCGGCGCGTTCACGCCGCTGAAATCGGACCCTGCCCAAAGCCGCTGCGTCGAGGCGAAGTTGGAACCGTAAATCTCCAGGTACGTGTTCGAGGAGAAGCCCGCATTGCCCAGGAACGAAGTCACCACCGGATTGGTGGTCCGGATCGCCGGCACCGGAGGCGGCGAGATCCTGCGGATCTTCACGTTCAGCCGGTCCGCGAAATACAGATTGCCTTCCGCGTCGAAGACGATCCCGCACGGCCCGTTCACCTGCGCCCGCACCGCCGGACCGCCGTCGCCGCCCGCGCCGGAGGTCCCGGTTCCCGCGTACGTGGTGACGATGCCGCTGGGATCCACCTTGCGGATTCGGGCGTTCAAGTAGTCCGAGATGAAGATGTTCCCCCCGGAATCCACGCCGACCCCCGCCACTCCGCGGAAGATGGCCGCCGTCGCGGGTCCGCCGTCCCCGCTGAATCCCACCGCGGTCCCGCCCGCGACCGTGCTGATGACTCCCGTGGGCGACACCCGGCGCACCCGCGCGTGCCCGAAGAATCGCAGATCGCCGTCATCAGTGAAGTACAGGCTGCCGTCCGGACCAAACGCAAGCCACACCGGGCAACTGTCAGCGGAGGTTGCCGGGCCGCCGTCACCCGATGCCTGCGTGCAAACCCGACCCGAACCGGCGAAGGTGGTGATGACTCCCGCGGGATTGATCCTTCGCACGCGGTAATTCGCGACATCGCTGAAGTAGACGTTGCCCGCCGCATCCACGATCACGCTTTGCGGCAGATTCAGACGCGCCGCCGTCGCCGGACCGCCGTCGCCCGTGAACCCGGCCACTCCCACCCCGGCAATAGTGGTGATGATCCCGTTCGGCCCCACCCGGCGGATCCGCGCGTTGCCGTAATCTGCGATGTAAATGCTCCCGTCCGCTCCCACGGCGACGCCCGCCGGCTGCCGCAATTGCGCCGACGTCGCCAGCGTGCCGTCGCCCGAATAGCCTTGCGTCCCGTTGCCCGCCACCGTCGTGGTCACGCCCAGGCGGTCCACTTTGTACACTACCGCGCGCGTGACGTCGGCGGCGTATAGGTTGCCCGCCGCGTCCACCGCGATGTTTTGAATGTCTCCCCAACTGGAATTGCCGCCTACCGTGTTGATCGTCTGCGTCCACGCGGACAGCGTGGCGGCCAGGACCAGCAAACAGCTATGCAGGATGGTCTTCATGTCAATTTCCTTTCTTTGCGGAAGGCGCTGGCGATTTCGCCGTTTTCAGCCAGTATTGATGTGTCGCCTGGGTGGCTTTCCGATCCAGCGGACCGCTGGCCATCAGCAGCACCACATACTCGACCAGGTTCGGGACTCGCGCTCCCATGAAGCTGGCTCCGAACAGGCGGGCGTGAACCATCGTGTATCCGGCGCACTGTTCCGCCACCGGATCGGTGCGATTCACAAACCCTTCCTCGATGCGCAGCCGCGCCGCCAGTTGCGGAAGCCGCACACTCACCGGGTCCCAGCGTTTCGTCCCCGGCTTCGGGGAATTCATGTAGAAGGTGCTTTGTCCCAGGCAGCGGGGCGGCGGCCGTACCCTCACCCGGACGCCCTGCTCGTCGTTGATCCAGAAGATGTCGCGGCTGCCGATGGTCAGCGCCGCCGGACCCGTGTCCCAGGAGATCGGCCCATACTTCTTCGCCAGATTGGCGACCACCGCATCCTGAGCCGGGACCTTGCCGTCCTGGTTGAAGTGAGCCACCCAGGTCACCTTGGCGATCGACACTTCGTTCGGTGGCATGGTCACCAGGAAGTAGAAACCCTCGCCCTGGCCCACCGCGTTGATCCCATAGGTCAACGCGGATGGCATCCCGGGATAGGCCAGGCTTTCCGGCGCCAGTTTCATGTTCGGGTTGTGCGCCCGAAGCACCGTCATCGCCTCTTTGATGGGCATGCCCAGCCGGATTCCCTGGATGTCGAACTCCTGCGCGGCTACGATCGCCGCCAGCCCAGCCAGCATCAGCAGCTTCACCCGGACCTCCCCCGCTACCACTCGCATCACGCGGCGCGTAAAATATGGAAGCCCATGTGCGCCGCGAATCGAGAGTGACATAGGGGCGGCTGAGGAGTCCTGACGGACGCCTCAAGAACTCTAAAGGAGGCTAAGTCCATGAGCAGCAACGAACCTGTCCCACCCCAGGACCTCGCTTCCAAGCGCGTCGACGGCCGCGCCTGGCGCTTCGCCAAGTGCGAATTCGACGAAACCACCCGCCAGCTCCGCACCGGCGGAGTGCTTACCGACCTCGAATCCAAACCTCTCGACGTCCTGCTCCAGTTGCTGCTCCACGCCGGTGAGGTGGTTACCAAGGACGAACTGCTGGATGCCGTCTGGCCCGGCGTGACCGTTGTCGACGGTTCGCTGGCCACCGCGATCTCCAAGCTGCGGAAGGCCATCGGCGACGAGGATCAGACCGTGATCCTCACCGTTCCCCGCATCGGATACCGCCTGGGCGCGCCGGTCCAGTCGCGCCGGGTCGCCCCGCCCGCCATGCCGGAGCTCGGGTTCCAGTTGGGTGATCCCGTGCCCGGCCGGGATCAGTGGCGCCTCACCCGAAAGCTCGACGTCTCGCTCTCCAGCGAGGTCTGGCTCTCCGAACACATTAAGACCGGCGATCGCCGGGTCTTCAAGTTCGCCGCCGACGGGGTCCGGCTGCAGGCCCTGAAACGCGAGGTGACCCTCGCCCGCTTCCTCCAGGAATCGCTGGGCGGACGGCCCACTTTCGTCCGCGTGCTCGAGTGGAACTTCGAGCAGGCTCCTTTCTACATCGAGAGCGAGTACGGCGGCGTCGATCTGAACGAGTGGGCCGAGTCGCAGGGCGGCCTCTCGGCGATTCCTTTTGCCGTGCGGCTGCGCGTGCTCATCGATGTCGCCCGCGCCCTGGCCTCGGCCCACGAGATCGGCGTGCTGCACAAGGACCTGAAGCCGGCCAACATTCTGATCGCTCCGGCCGACCCCGGATGGCAGATCCGGGTGGCGGACTTCGGCAGCGGCAGCCTGTTGGAACCGGGCCGCCTGGATCAGTATGGGATCACCAATCTCGGATTCTCGGCGGGCGAAGGTCCGGTAACTGGAACGCCGTTGTATGTAGCGCCCGAAGTGCTCGCCGGACAATCGCCGACCGCCCTGGCCGACGTGTACGCGCTCGGTGTCATCCTGTACCAGCTCGCCGTGGGCGATTTCCGCAAGCCGCTGTCGGCCGGATGGGAAAGCGACGTCGCCGACCCGTTGATCCGGGAAGACATCGCTGCCGCGGCCTGCGGCGATCCGCGGCGGCGCCTGAACTCGGTCGCCGTCCTGGCGGACCGCCTCGAAGCCTTGGACCGGCGTCGCACCGAACGCGGCGAACTGGAAGCTGCCACCGCTCGCGCGCGCGTCGCCGAGCAGCAGCTTGCCCGCGCTCAGGCCCGCCGCCCTTGGGCGGTGGCCGCGATGCTGCTGCTGCTCACTGGGCTTGCCGCCGCCCTGCTGCTGTACCGCGATGCGGCGGAGGAGCGCACTCGCGCCAACCGCCAGCAGGAGATCGCCGAATCCGTCAACCGCTTCCTCGCCAACGATCTGCTCGGCCGCGGCAATCCGTTCCTCAGCGGCAAGTCCAGCGAAACGCTGGTGGACGCGATCCGCCAGGCCTCCGGCGACATTGACCGCCAGTTCCAGAATGAGCCGCGGGTGGCCGCCCGCCTGCACCACGCCATCGCCAAGGCTTTCGACAATCGCACCGACTACACCGCCGCCCGCGACGAGTACCAGCGTGCCGCCGGACTGTTCGTGAAAGATGGCGGCGACCTCGCCCCGGATGCCGTGGTGGTGCGCCTGCAGCAGGCCGCCATGGAAGCCCGGACCTACACGGAAGGGTCGCTCGCACGAGCTCAGGCCATCCTTAAAGAAGAAGAAGCAAAGATCCCGCGCCTGCGCGAAACTCCCCAGGCTCTGCCCGTCTGGCTCGCCTCCGCGCGGGGGATGATCGCGCTGATCTCGAACGACGCCAAACAGGCCGCCGCCCAATTTCAGACCGCCTACGAGCAGTCCCGGGCGATCGCCGGTTTCGACGAGATGAACCAGCTTACGCTGAAGCAGCGCATGGCCTTCGCCAACATCCGCCTGGGCAACGGCCCGCGCGCCGAGCAGTTGTTTCGTGAGCTGATCGCCGACTTCACCCGTCTGCAGGGCCCCGCAAGCCCCAACGTTCTCCGCGTACGCTTGAACCTCGCCCAAGCCTTCATGATCCAGAACAAGCATAAGGAGGCGGTGGCGGAAACAACCGCCATCTATCCTCAATATGTCGAACGGCTGGGGGAGGATCACGAGCTGGCAATGCAGGTGTTAACCACCCGCGCCGAATCCGAAGGCGCCCAGGGAATGTGGGAGGAAGCGATTCGCGACGACCTGAAGATTCACCAGCTTGCCGTCAAGAAACAAGGGCCGCTCTCCTTTTTCGCGATCGCAACCGAGTCCGATGCGGCGCTGGCCATGTGCCGCGCCGGCCGCGTCGACGAAGGCGCGGGTCACGCCCTCCGCGCTTATCAGGCATCGCTGAAGGCTTTCGGACCGCGTGCCGGGCTAACCGGTGGCGTGGCGCACACTCTGGCGAACTGCTGGATCCAGCAGGGCAAGCTGGCCGATGCCTCCCGCGTGCTCGCGGAGATCGATGCCGACGCCGTGGCCCAGCTCGCCGGTTCCAAGGATTGGCACGCCAACCTGGAGCTCTCCCGCGCGGAAATCGCGTTTCGCCAGGGCGATTTTGGTTCCGCGCGGAAGCTCCTCCAGGCCGCCGCGCCCGTGCTCTCGCGCGCGGACGCCGAACCGTATCAAAAGCGAGCGCTGGAAAAGCTGCTGGCCGCCGTGCCGGCCTCCCCAGCCGGCAAATAAACTCGCGATGCGCCTCCCCATCGCCATCCTGGTGAGCCTCCCGCTGCTGGCGGACCCCTCCGCCGCGATCCTGAAGGAACTCCTCGCTCCCGAAACCCGCCTCGACGCCATCGCGCGAGTTTCCGAAGCTCGCGACCAGCGCTTCCTGGCGCCGCTGATCGACCTGCTCGGAATCACCAGGAACCCCACCGAATACCAGAGCCTGCTCGCCGCCATCGAAACCCTCGGCGCGCCTGGTGTCGAGCCGGGACGCGCGGCATGGGAACAGTTGATGGTGTGGTACGGACGCCAGAGCGGCGTCACGCCCCCGCCCGGTTACCTGGAATGGAAGGGCGAGCTGTTTGCCCGCCTCGACCCCCGCTTCCGCCAGTTCTTTCGCCCTCCCGTGAAGCTGCGGGTCGAGGAAATCGTCTGGGGCGGCGTTGCCGCGATCGACGGCATCCCTCCGCTGATCGATTCTCCTTTGGGTGATTCCGCATACCTGACCCCCGCCGAACCGGTTTTTGGCGTGTCGCTCAACGGCGATCATCGAGCTTACCCTCTCCGGATTCTGGATGCTCACGAAATGGCCAATGACCGGGTGGGAGGCGTTCCCGTGGCGCTGGCGTACTGCACCCTGTGCGGTGCGGGGGTGCTGTACCGCGCGCAAGTTGGGGATCAGCGCGCCATCTTCGGCTCCTCCGGGATGCTGTACCAGTCCAACAAGCTGATGTTCGATCGCGAAACCGGGACCCTCTGGAATCAGATCACCGGGGAGCCGGTAATGGGGCCGCTGGCCGGCGGACCCGCGCTGGAGCGCCTGCCCCTGGTGCTGACCTCCTGGGCAGACTGGAAGCGCCGCCATCCCGATACCAAGGTCCTTTCCTTGCAGACGGGGTACACTCGCCGTTACGAGCCGGGCTCCGTCTACGGAGAGTACTTCGCCTCAGCCGGTACCATGTTCCCGGTTTGGCGGCGCAGCAAGGCGCTGCCGATGAAGGCCCGGGTCTTTGCGCTGGTCGTGAACGGCGAATCCAAGGCCTATCCCCTGGAAGCGCTTCCGGCGATCGTCAACGACGAACTGGGGGGCGAGCCCGTGGTTGTGGTCGCGGAACCAAGGAGCGCGGAATTCCCGGAGGCCTGGCGGCGCGCCGTCAAGGCCGGACGGCCCGCGGAACTGAAGGCCAGCGCCTTCCGCCAGGCAGTGAAAAACGACCCCGCGCTTCTGGCTACGGCGGCGGATGTGCTGGTGGGCATGAAAGCGGACGAGCGGATCGCGGCGTTCGCGGCCGTGCCGAAGAACATCCGCGACGAAGCCGCCGCCCGGTCGCTTCTCGGCGAAGTCCGCGCCTTCCGGCGCGGGCTCAGGACCTTCCGTGAGGGCCTGATCGATCAGGACGGGGTCGCCTGGAAACTGACCGAGGAAGCGCTGATTTCCCCCGGCGGCGATCGCCTGCAGCGCCTGCCCGGACACCTGGCGTTTTGGTTCGGCTGGTTTTCCTTCTACCCCGCCACCAAGCTGTACCGCTGAGACGGTGTCAAGGCTCTGTAACCTCCCTCGCCGCCACACTCGTCCTTTCTCATCGGGCAAGCTCCCAAAACTCAAGGAGAACCATGAAGATTTCGAAACTTTTGCGTGTAGTCGCCCTCAGCCTCGCCGTTACCGGCGCCTGGGCAGCCGACGTGAGCGGCAAGTGGACCGCGACCATGGAAGGCCCTCGCGGCACCCAAACCACCACCTTCAACCTCAAGGCCGAGGGTGAAAAGCTGACCGGAACCGTGGAAGGGGCTCGCGGCGGTGCGGTGCAGATCACCGACGGCAAGGTCTCCGGCGACGATATCTCGTTCACCGTCGTCCGCGAGTTTCAGGGCAACCAGATGAAGCTCCTCTACAAGGGCAAAGTCAGCGGCGACGAGCTGAAAATGCAGATGTCGCGGGAAGGCGCGGATCAGAGCCGCGAAATCGTAGCCAAGCGCGCCACTAGCTGACCTTCCGATCCTCCGTTCGCGGCCGGCTTGCCAGCATGGCGAGCCGGTCCGGCTTCCCCCCTCCGCCTCCGTGCCCCCCTTGACTGGATGGTATAATTCCAAGGTGCGCGATTCGAGCCGTTCTTGTGAACCCAACCCTCACCGGGCACAAGGCAGGCTTCCCGTCTTCACGTAAAGCCAATAATAACAATTAGATAGGAGCTTGAAAGCGGATGCGGAGGATGCTTTCCACTGGTTTGCTGGTTTTTTCGGGTTTGGTAGGAACTGCCGAGGTTACGGCGGTGGCTGATGTCGAGGTCCCGCTGCCCCCCGACCCCCGTCTATTAAAGTTGCGACAGTACTTCGAACAGTACGATTGCCCGCTGAGCCGGATGTCTGAGACTTTTCTGGAAGTTGCGGACGCTCACGGCCTGGACTGGCGGCTGCTGCCGAGCATCTCGATGGTCGAGTCCAGCGGCGGTAAGTACTTCAAAAATAACAACGTTTTCGGTTGGGACAACTGCCGGTACCGGTTCTCGTCCATAGAGCAAAGTATCCACCAGGTAGGCCGGAGCCTTGCCAGGTCCGAGACTTACCGGGGACGGGACCTCAACAGCCTGCTGCGAATCTACAATCCTGCGCGACCGGAATACCCCCGGGTGATCCGGATGGTCATGCAGGAGATCGCCAGCGTCAAGATCCCGTCTCCCTCGGTCAACTGAAGATCAGGTTAGTTCCCTTCGAGCGAAGATAGCCCGAAGTACATTCCAGCGAAGACGACAACCGCCGCCGCCACGTAAATCACCCAGCGGACCGCACGGTCACGCTTCGAGGGCTCGAGGCCCGTCTTTTCCATCTGGGCATCTAAACTGTCGAACATGTCCCCTCCTCGCAAATCACACAGGAACGGTCGTATAAATGATGCCGATGTGATTATAGGCGTATTACACGTGGATGCAAAGCCCCTTGTCCGGTTGACTCCGCCCGCCGGACCGCGAAACCATGGTTGTTCCCATGGCATCCGCCGCGAACATACCCTCCCACCCGGTCGCGATCTGGCTGCAAGCCTGCCGCGTGCAATCGCTGGCCATCTCGACGATCGGCGTGATGTCCGGTGTGGCGCTGGCGGCGCATGACGGCTGGTTCGACCCGGCAAAAGCATTTCTCGCGTGGCTGGCCTCCGTCCTGATCCAGGCGGGGACCAACCTGATCAACGTTCATCACAACTACAAGGCGCACTCCACGGCCGATACCAGGGCTTCCAGCGCCGTACTGCGCTTCGGCCTGCTGACTTCCCGGCAAGTGCGAAACGGCGGGCTGGTCTGTTTCGCGGCGGGCATGGCCGCGGGCATCGCGTTGGCCTGGCTGTCCGGTCCGGTCATCCTGGCCATCGGCGTTCCGAGCGTGGCCGCGGGATATTTCTATGCGGGTCCGCCAGTCCGTCTGGGTTACCTGGGCTTGGGCGTCGTGACCGTTCTGATCTTCATGGGCCCGGTGATGGTTTGCGGCAGCTACTTCGTGATGGCAGGCCATGTATCGGCGGGCGCGGCGGCGCTGTCGGTCGCCATCGGCCTGCTCGCCGCTTCCGTGATGCACATCAACGATCTGCGCGACTACGATACGGATCGCAGGCACGGCAAGCGCACCCTGGCCACGTTGCTGGGGCGGGGCCCCGCCCGCTGGGCGATGGTCGCGATGGTCGCGGTGGCTTTTAAGACCGTGTTGGGCGGCGCCCTGGCCGGCTGGCTGCCGCTTTCCGCGGCCCTTGTCCTGATCAGCCTGCCGCTCGCGATCCCCTCGCTGCGCCTGGTCTTCCAGGAAACCGACCCGGCGGCGCTGAACCGTGCCTGGTTCTCGCAGGTGCGCCTGCACCTGATCTTCGGCCTGCTGCTGATCGGCGGCATCGCAGCAGCCCTGGGGACGCGTTAGGCGCGGGTCAGTTTCGTTTGGCCTTCTCGGCCGCCACCATCCGCTGAATTTCGGCCTCCGAACGGTCGATGAACCGCCGGAACCCGTGCGGATCGACAAACGAGCCCTGGTCGCGCTTCTGCTCCATGCGGAAAAAACTGGGGTGCGAGGATGTGTAGATATCGCAGCGCAGCGAGCGCAAGATGCGGAACGTCTTCTCGAAGTCCGCGGCTGCGTTCGGGTACTTCGGGTTGTCCAGCAGCTTGTAGTCGGGCGCGGTCATGCTGCAAGTCGACACCCAGTCATATTGCTTGCCGCCTTCCTTCAGAACGCCGGTCCAGGTGGTGCAGCCCTTGGTGTGGCCGGGCGTGATCCGGGCGGTCAGCCTTGTGCCGCCGACCTCGACCGTGTCGCCATCCTTCAACAGGCGATCCGCCTTGCCGCCTTCATAAGAGAGGCTGTCGCCGAACTGCGGATCGTCCAGCCCGCCGCGTTCGAACTGCGGCGCGTCTTCAACGGAGAGGACGATCTTCGCGCCGGTGAGGCGGCGCAACTCCACCAGCCCTCCCACGTGGTCGTTGTGCACATGGCTCGCCACCAGGAAACGGATGTCCTCGGGCTTAAAGTTGAGTTTGCGAATGCTCGCCAGAACCAGCGGCACGGTCTCGCGAAAACCGCTGTCGATCAGGATGTGTCCTTTGGGATCGGTGATCAGAAACGCGGAGACCCCGCTCGCGCCGACGTAGTACAGGTTGCCGGCGATCTTAAACGGCTCCACCGGCTGGTTCCATTCGTCCACAGCCTTTGAGTATTGCGCGGCCGCCGCGGAGGCCATCAGGAAGAGAAGTAGGAGAACTGGCATCAGTTCTAGGACGCAAAAGAGGCGCGAATTGTTTGGATCAGTTGGGCTACTTTCGCGCGTCGATGTGCCGCAGGAACTCGAGCACGTGGCGCTTGACGTCTTCCGGCGCTTCCTGCTCGGTCCAATGTCCGACGCCCTTCAGCAGCACCTTCCGCCAGAGATTCGGCACGCTCTGCTCCAGCCGGTCGACCCCGGCGCGCGCGAACTCGACCACGGCGTCATCCTCGCCGCCGATGTACAACGTCGGCTGTGACAGCTTGCGGCCCATCAGGAACGCCGACATCGCCCACCAAGCGTCCTGCGCGCGGTACCAGTTCAGTCCGCCGTGAAATCCGGTTCGGCTGAACTCTTTTACGAAATACTCCAGGTCTTCCGGCTTCAGCCAGGAAGGAAGCTTGTCGCCGGGGTCGACACAGCCGTCCAGCGCCTTTTCGTTCTTGCCGAAGACGTATCGCCAGCGATGCTCCTTGGGGATGCTGCCCGAAGTCGAGTAGTACAGCATGCGGAGTGACTTGCGGATGTCCGCTTCCAGTTCTTTTTCGGCAACCCCCGGGGCCTGGAAATAATACTGGTAGAACTGCTGCCCGGCCGGCACGCGGCGCTGCATCCCTTCAGTCGGCTTCAGGCCGCCTTCCCCTCGAGCCCCATACGGAACACTGAGCAGCACCAGCGCGCGGAAGACATCGGGTCGCATGGCCGCGGCCGTGGACGCCGCCGACGCGCCCCAGTCGTGACCCATGATCACCGCCTGCTCGTAACCCAGCAGCTTCACCAGCGCCACCAGATCCGCGACGTGGTGGTTCATGGTGTATGCGTCGATCTCCTTGGGCGCGTCCGTTTGCCCGTAGCCGCGCATGTCCGGCGCCACCGCCTTATATCCCGCGCCTGCCACCGCCGGGATGATGTGACGCCAGCTATACCAGAGCTCCGGGAACCCGTGGACCATCAGCACCAGCGGTCCCTCGCCCTGCTCCGCGATATGCATGTTGATGCCGTTCACCGCCACCGTTCGATGGCGAATCGGACTGTTCGTGGTCTGGGCCAGCATGGAGACGCACAAGGTCAGGAGAAGAACGCCGGATTTGGGCATACCGCTATCCACGTTACCGCAGGCCGCGGAACCGCGGCGATCACTCCTCCGCTTCGCGCGGATTCGCGATCACGATCGGCGACAGTTCCTGGTCCGGAGTCCAGCCGGTCTGCAGCATGTCCCACACGTAGCCGAGCACGGTCTGCCCCTGATACTCGACGTTTTCGGCAACCTCAGGCCGTATGTCATCAGCCAGATAGGTGCGGACCATCACCTTGAACAGGTCCTCGCCGTTCTTCAGCCCCACGGCCCACTCCGTCCCGGGGATGCTGGCGCCATCCTCCTGCAGGAAGTTGGCGTTCATCGCGCCCTCGATTCGCATCATCCATTCATTGTTGTCGTACATCGGTTCCTCCGAACCCTCGGGCCGGCGGCGCCCTCGGGAAACGCCTATGGTAGCGTATTGGGTATGAGGACGACCTGCCGGATTGCGCTTACCTTCAGCTTGGCCGCGTGTGCCTTTGCCAACCGTCTTCCAACAAACCAGGTTCGCGGCGAGTACATTGAAGCCCGCACCGCGGACATCTACACCGGACCCTGCTTCGCCAACTCCGAGATGAACCATACCGGCGATCTCGCCGTGATCGGCTGGAGCATCGAAAAGGGTGAGTGGAACGGCGTCAAGCTGGATGGCCTGAAGGTTGCCGCGGTGTTGCGCGCGCAGTCGACCCTCGGCGTGGATCCCGGCGCGGTTCGCAGCGTCCTGATCCTGGATGAAAAAGCCGGCCTCAGCCAAAGGCTCGCGCTGCGGGCGTTCGCGGAGAAGATGGGCGGCGACCTGCTCGCCGAAATCGTGCGCACCGAAACCGCCCCCATGAAGTTCCAATCGGCCAACGTCCACTCGCGATTCGCGGTCTTCGAAGCCGGCGAACTGGCCAGGGTGGCGACCCGGCCGCTGGCCGAGGGCGATCAGATCTGCCACAACGAGCGCACCTACTACGATCCCCTCACCAGGATGGATCATGCCATGCCCGCCTTCACCGAAGCCCTCAGCTTCCAGGGCAAGGGACTGGGAACCACCTGGAGCTACCCCGGCAAGCGCAGCTCCTTTGTCGGCACCTTCGACTACAAGCAGTAGGTCAGGCCTTGCGTTCCCGGTCGGCGATCATCGCCTTCACGCGATCGATCTCCTCGCGCAGCTTCTTCTCGCGGGTGGCGATAAAGACCACGTAGGCGATCACGATCAGCCAGGCCACGGCGAAGCCGTAGAACATGTATTGAAAATTGCGTTCGTCCATTGGGACCCTTTGTTCAGAATGCGTGCGCGTAACGGCGCATCGCTTCGATTTCCTGCGCCACGCTCTGCTGGCGCATCCGCACCAGAACGATCACCGCGGAGAGCAGCCCGAAGGCCAGGAAGTTCAGCCACAGCGCCTGCTCCATCCCCGGGGCCATCCCGCCCCCGTCGCGGACCGTCAGCACCGGACCGGGATGCTGCGTACGCCACCACTCGATGGACTTGTACACGATGACGACGTTGACCGCGGCGAAGATATTCAGGACGGCCGAGAGCCGGGCGCGTTGATTCGTGTCCTGGATGCTCGCGCGCATCATCAGATAGCCGCCGAACAGCAGCCACAAAGTAAACATCGAGGTCAGCCGCGGATCCCAGGTCCACCAGATGCCCCAGATGATCCGCGCCCAAATCATGCCGGTGGCAAGGTTCACGGTGGCGAACACCCAACTGACCTCGATCATGGACGATGCCGCGCGATCCCATTTCAGCTTCTTCCCGGACAGATACATCAGGCTGAACACGCAGGCCGCGAACGGACCCAGCAGGGAGATGAACGCCACGGGAACATGAATAAAGATGATCCGGTAGATCGCGCCCTGATCCTTTTCATCGGGCAGCACCAGAAAGATCTGGTTCATGTTGTAGACCAGCAGCAGCGCCGCGATCGCGGCCAGGGCATAGAGGATTTTTTCTCGCATCGAAATCACCCCAACAGAACAGTATCCACGAAAACAACGCTCAACGCGGTGAAGATCACGTTGAAGGCCACCAGCACGCGCAGCCACAGGAAACTGTCTCCGGCGAGCGGCTGCCCGGCGATCAGATCGGTGGTCAACTGAATGGACGCCATCAACGCCGGAATCATCATCGGATACACCAGCACCGGCAACATCAGCTCCCGCAATCGCAGATTCACCGTCAGCGCGCTGAACATCGTGCCGATCACCGCCAGCGCCCAGGTGCCCAGCGCGGTTACCAGCACCAGCGACGCCGCCTGCGTGCCCCAGTTCACGTTGTAGAAAATGCCGAACACCGGCAGCGCGATCAGCTCCACCGCCATCAGCAGCACGAAATTCGCCGATACCTTGCCCAGGAACAGCGCCGCCGGCGGAACCGGCGAGGCCAGCAGCATGTCCAGGCAATCGTTCTCCAGCTCCCGCGCGAAACTGCGATTCAGGATCAGCGCGGCGGCGAACGCAAACACCATCCACAACAGCCCGCCCGAAAAATCGCGGATCTGCTCCGCCGCCGGATCGAAGGCGAAGCTGAACAGCAGCAGGATCACCAGCGAGAACGAAAGCGACGCGTTCAGGGCTTCCTTGGTGCGGATCTCGCTGCGAAGATCCTTGGCGGCGACGCTCCAGCTCTGGCGCAGGAATCTCACTGGCTGTCTCCATACTGGCGATACAGCCAGCCCGGATCCGCCAGCATTTCGGGCGTGCGCGGACCGGAGTGCGCCAGCTTGCCGCGGCTGATCAGCGCGACATGGGAAGAAAGCTCCATTGCCTCCCGGATCTGGTGCGTGGACATCACGATGGTCGCGCCGCGCGCGCGAGCCTCGGCCAGCAACTGCTGCAGCACCGCGATCGCCCGGTCGTCCAGTGACGTGAACGGCTCGTCGAAGAGCACCACCGAAGGCTGATGCAGAAACGCTCGCGCCAAGGCCAGCCGCTGCCGCATCCCGCGCGAGAACTCCCGCGCCAGCCCGTCGCGAACCGCCGACAGCCCGATCCGTTCCAGCCACTCCAGCGCCGTGTCCTTGGGACGGTCCAGACCGTACAACTCGCCGAACAGCCGCAAATTCTCGAACGCGGAGAGTTCGTCGTAGATTCCGATGGCGTGCCCCAGCACGCCCACGCGGCGACGCGTGGCTTCTTCCCGCGAGTCGCGCCCATCCACCTGCACCGCGCCCTGCGAAGGCCGCGAAAGGCCCGCCAGAATACGCAGCAGCGTCGTCTTCCCGGCCCCGTTGCGGCCCAGCAGCGCGACGCAGCTTCCCGGTTCGACTTTCAGGCTGATGTCCTTCAGCGCCGGAAAGTCGCCGAAGTATTTCCAGACGTGCTCGACAGCGATGCTCGCGCTCATGCCCGCGGCTGTTTCCCGGCTTGCGCTCCCGGTGACTCGTCCCCGGCGCTCGAGCGGTACAGGATGGCGAAGCCAAGGCCCAGAATGGCCACCGCGAGCCCCAGAACCCAATACAGCCGGTCATAGAGGCGAGGCGGAATCTGCTGGATGCCCGGCCCGCTCTCTTCCGTTTCACCCGGCGCGCCGCCCGGCTCCCGCAGCGATCCTTCGCCCTCGATGGTCACGGTGAAGTCCGGATTCTTCACGTCGAAAATGCTGGCCTTCGTTTGCGGTTCCTCGCCCAGCGGAACCACGCCCTCTCCGGCGATCGTGACGCCGCGCGGCGCAACCAGACGCGTGGGAGTCAACGGATAGATCAGGCGGCCTTCCAACTTCTGCGGCGTGCTCTTGGGGACATCATAGGTCAAATCGAAACGCGTTTCCCCAGGCTTCAGGGGGTAGTCCACCTTGAACACGTTCGCCTGCCGCGTCTTCTCCGCTTCACGCTCCACCGGCACCCCGCCGGGTCCGGAAACGGTCACGCGGACCTTGCCTCCGGCCGCCGCGGGAATGAAAAATCGCACCGAGCCGCTGGCCGGATCGCTGAACGTCGTGTTGGTGGCGTTGTTGAACAGCAGGGTCTCGGTGACGTTTACGCCCTCGGGTCCGGGCTGCACCAGGATCATTCGCTGCCCCAGGCGCGCGGCCTCGGGGTCCTTGGCGGATTCGTAGACCTGCAGTTTCAGACCTGTCGTAGGCGCCCCCGGCTGCAGCATCAGGGTGTAGATCACGCCTTGATGAATGCCCTGCAGCAGAGCTACGCCGGTCGGGTCCTTATCCACCTTGAAGCTGCCGTCGGCGCCCGATTTCGCAGCGCCCACCGGCTTCATGCCCCCTTCGCCCGGCTGCACCAGGCTCACCAGGACGTCCGGCTGCGGCTTGCCCGTGGTGGCGTTGATCACCGTCCCTTCCACGGCGGAGAACAGCGGCGTCGCGATGCACAGCATCTGCCAGTAGCGCCTCATCCTTCGATCGCCTTTCCGCATTCGCCGCAAAACTTCATGATCTTGTCGAACTCCGCGCCGCAGTGCGGGCAAATAGAGCCTCGCAGGCGCTTGCCCACCGCCGGAGCCGAAGCCGCCGCGGCGATCGCCTCCGGCTTCTCTTTCTTGATACGGTCGATCTCGCCGAGCACCCCGGCGAGTTCCTTCTGCAATCCGGCCTTGGTCCGCTGGTAATCCTCATCCGACAGCTTGCCCACCCGGTATTCGAATTGAAGATCGCGCAGATTCTCGTAGATGGCGGCCTTCCGCTCCTCCAGATGCTGCGTCGGCGAGATGGGGATCGGAGGCGGAAGATCCTTCTTCCGAATGCCGAGAACGTAAAAGAGTGTGCCCAGAATCAGTAGGACTGCGATGGCGAACGTCATTCGAGCTTCGCCAGGTCCTTTTCAATCTCGTCGTGATAGCGGTCCAGAAGCGCCGGGTCGACCTCGTTGGCGGGCACTGCCTTGCGCGCCGAGAATCGCCGGATAAACCACCAGATCGCCAGCAGGCCCACGCCGATCGCCGCGAACGGCATCACCCACGCCAGGACATTGAAGCCCTCGGCGGGAGGCACGGCCAAAGCCTGCAGACCCTCTTTCTTCGTGAATTCGTCTATGATCGCCTGATCGGAGACGCCTTGCGCCTGCTTGGCCGCGATCACTTCGCGGGCCGGCTTGGCGTAATGGCACTCCAGCATCGGGCAATCGGCCACCGTGTTCTTGCACGACCGGCACAGGCACGCGAGCTTCTGGCCCACGCGCTTGATTTCCGGCGTGACGAACTGCTGGCCGTTCTGAGCCAGGCTCAGCACGGTCACGGCCAGCAGCAATAAGCTAACTTTCCACCGTTGCATGTTTCTTGGTGATTCCCACCACCTGCGTGCGGGCGTACGACAGCTTCTGCTTCGACGGCACCAGGCAGATCAGAGTGCCGATCAGCAGCACCCAGTATCCAATCCAGATCCAACTCACCAGCGGGAAGATGTAGGCCTGCAGCACCACCTTGCCGTCCTCGGTGACGTTGGCGAAGTTCAGGTATAAATCTTCGTTCAGGCGCCTGCGGATGGCCACTTCGGAGGTGGGCTGCGGCGGCGAAAGGTACATCCGCCGCTCCGGCTTCAGCACGCCGATCTGACTCCCATTCTGGAAGATCTCGACGTGGCTGTAAGCCCACTGGTAGTTGTCGTTTTGACCCTTGATCAGGTCAGTTACCTTCATTTCGTAAGCTCCCAGCCGGAACATCTGGCCGGGCGGGACTTCGACGGTCGCGTCCTTGTTGAAGGCCGCGCCCGTGAACCCGATGAACATCAGCACGATGCCCATGTGCACCAGGTAGCCGCCGTAGCGGCGGGTGTTGCGGTGCGTCAACTCGACCATCGCGGCGGCCAGATTCTGTCCGGACTTGGCGGCGATCTGCCGCGCTCCCTTCCAGAACTCCATGGCGACGGTTACCGTCACGAACAGGCATAGGCCGAAGGAGACCAGCGCGTAGGGATGCCGGACTCCCAGCACCACCAGCAGCACAATCAGCGCCAGTCCGGCGATCGACGGCGCCAGGAACGCCCGCTTCAGCGACTCAACCGAGCTGCGCCGCCAAGCGATCAGCGGTCCTACTCCGGTCAGAAACAGCAGAAACAGGCCGATCGGCACGTTGACGCGGTTGAAGAACGGAGCGTCCACCGAAATCTTTTCGCCCGTGACTGCTTCCGAAATCAGCGGGAACATCGTGCCCCAGAGCACCGCGAAGCAGCTCGCCAGCAGAATCAGGTTGTTGAACAGGAAGGCGCTCTCGCGCGAGACGACGCTCTCCAGATGCGCTTCGCTCTTCAGGTAATCCAGGCGATCCAGGATCAGGTACACCGTCAGCGCGATGCCCAGCGCCAGGAAGCCGACGAAGTAGTTGCCGATGGGCGAGGTGGCGAAGGCATGCACCGAGCTCAGCACGCCGGACCGCGTCAGGAACGTGCCGAAGATGCACAGGAAGAAGGTGGCGGAGATCAGCACCATATTCCACACCTTCATCATGCCCTTCTTCTCCTGCATCATCACCGAGTGAAGGAAAGCGGTGGCCGTGATCCAGGGCAGCAGGGAGGCGTTTTCCACCGGGTCCCAACCCCAGTAGCCGCCCCAACCGAGGACGGCGTACGCCCAGCCCGCGCCCAGCAGAATCCCGCTCGACTGGAACGCCCAGGTAATGATGGTCCAGCGGCGCGTCTCATGAATCCACGCCTCGCCCGGCTGTTTGGTGACCAGCGAGGCGAACGCGAACGCGAACGGCACCACGAATCCCACGTAGCCGAGATACAGCATCGGCGGATGGATCGCCATGGTCCAATACTGCAGCAGGGGATTCAGACCGTTGCCGTCGCCGACATCGGTGATTCCCTTGCCGACGGCCAGCACCTGGAACGGCGGCACGATGAAGGTGATCAGCATCAGGAAGAACGCCTGCGTCACCATCAGCACGCTGACCACGTAGGGCATCATGTCGCGGAACTTCTTGCGATTGGTCCACACCACGATCGCCGCGTAGCTGGCCAGCAGGAAGCTCCAGAACAGCAGCGACCCTTCCTGTCCGCCCCACCACGCCGAAAACTTGTAGACGTTGGGCATGGCTTTGTTGGAGTGCGCCGCGACATAGGCCAGGCGGAAGTCGCCGGTCAGCAGCGCGTAAACCAGGATGCCCGAAGCAACCGACACCAAGGCCCAGATGGCGTAAACCGCGCGCTCCGCGCTCAGCACCAGAAACGGCTTCTGCTTCCACTTGCCGATCAGCGAAGCCAGCACCGCATAGATGGAGAAACAGAAGGCGAGCAGCAGGGAGAGTGCGCCGATATTTTCCATTTAATTAATCCCGAGCGAGAGAACCTACAGAGCAGCCTTGGCCGCCGGCTTTTCCTGTACCGGCAGTTTGTCGTAGTTGCCGCCCGGCTTGGCTTCGTACTTGGACGCGCACTTGGCCTGAATGCGCGACGCCTGGAACACGCCGTCAGGACCCAGCCGTCCGTCCGCCAGCGCCTGCGCGCCGTCGCGGAAGGTATCCGGCAGCGGATCCGTGCCCGTGTAGACCACCTTCAGGCGCTTGCCCTCGGCGGTGAGCATGAAACTGACGTCTTTACCGTTGCGTTCAATCGAACCCTGTTCCACGTCTCCGCCGACCCGCAGACGCTTATCCTTCGCGCCGTTGCCGAGCTGCTCCAGCTCCGCCAGCGTCTTGTAGTACGTCTTGGTTTCGCTGATCCCGCCGGCTGCAAGCCACCCCAGCGTACCGAGAATCGCGACCGTGAGAATGCCGAACTTTACGTATGTGTTCACCAGGTCACCTCAAAACTTAAGTATAGCTCCCCAGAATAGTGCAGCGGGTGCCGGAAAGCAAGGATTTCCCAACACGGGAGGCAGAGGCTAACCAATTGCACGCAAACGCTTTTTCCACATCGATCCCGCTCTCTTACGTAAGACGCCGCCAGGCTCCCGCCGAGGTACAAGGGACACCCTTGGTGCTATGCTCGGCTACATGAAAGCAATGGTCATCGGCGGAACCGGCACCGTGGGCAGCCAGGTCACCGCGGAGCTTCAGAAGCGGAATCTCACCGTAGCCGTGATGTCGCGATCGGCGGAAAAATTCGCCAACCTGCCGCCCGGCGTGCAAGGCGTCGTGGGCGATCTGCAGCAACCGCAAACCTTGCCGGCGGCGATGTCCGGAGTCGATGCTGTCTTCCTGGCCACCGCGCTCGCGCCGGATGAAATCAACCAGGGACTCGAAGCCGTGGAGGCAGTCAAGGACGCCGGGGTGCGGCGCATCGTCTACATGAGCGTCCAGGGCGCCGATCAGGCCGTCCACATTCCCCATTTCGCCACCAAGATTCCCATTGAGTACGCGGTGCGCCACTCCGGCCTGGAGTGGAACATCTTGCGGCCCAACAACTTCTTCCAGAACGATTTCTGGGTGCGCGACGCGATCATCCAGGCAGGCGTGTATCCCCAGCCGATGAGCGCCAGGGGCTTGAACCGTGTCGATACTCGCGATATCGCCGAGGCGGCGGCAATCTGCCTCACCGCCGACGGCGTCGCCGGGCGCACCTACACCGTCGCCGGGCCGGATCTCCTGACTGGGGAGCAGGTGGCCGCGACCTACGCGCGCGTTCTAGGTCGCGACGTCGCCTACGTCGGCGCGGACCTCGCGGCCTGGGAAGCCGCCGCATCGCAAATGATGCCCCGCTGGATGGTGCTCGATCTGCGCATCATGTACGCGCATTTCCTGGAGCATGGCCTGGTCGCCAGCCCGGGCGAGCTGCGCGATCTGGAGGCATTGCTGGGCCGCCCGCCGCGCGGCTTCGAAGCCTTCGTGCGCGAGTTCTTTTCCGCCGGTCAGGCGGCCGCCCAACGCTGATCTCAGCGAACCTGCGCCCGAAACATTTGCACGATCTTATCCAGCAGTTCCGGCTGCTTCGCGAACATGTTCGTTCCGTGACCCGCGCCCTCGTACATGATCATCTTGGAGGCGGGATGCTTCGCCTTCTCGGCGATCATGCCGGCCCACTTCGCGGCTGGCCCGTCCTCCGAGCTGGCCGCAACCAGCACGGGAATGTTGGCTTGGCCCAGAAACGCGAGCCCCGGATCGTCCACCGGCCCCGATAGCAGGGCCATCGCCTTCACCTGCGGCGCGTGCTTCTCGGCGAACGCAACGCCCAGAAACAAGCCGCAGCTCGCGCCCCCCACCCCGATCCGACTGGATTGGACCTCCGGCCGTTTCGAAACCGCGGCGAAGACCGCTTCGGCGTCCTGCAGCCAGGAGCCGCGCCAGATCCCGAACATTTCCTCCAGGCTCTTGAACGGCACTCGCTCCCCGCCACTCTCGCCGAACGAGCGGTGGTCGTAGGCGAAAACGTGGAACCCCGCGCCCGCCAGCTTAACAGCGAGCGGCTCCCAGTTCATTCGTGTCGCCTTGGGAGCGCACATGTGCAGCAGCAGGATCGCCGGACCCGGCTTGCCGGCCGGCCAGTGAGAGGCCTTCAGCTTGACCCCGCCTTGCGCCTCGACATCGAAATCCTGCCTTGCAGGCACCGCGGCGTTACACGCCGCCACCAGCAGCAGAAATGCACAGATTCTCATGAGACTTCGACGTCTTACGAGTGGAAATCGTAACATCTATGGGGTGAAAACAACATTCCGCGGGGTGGGTCGTCCGGGCCGGGGTGCCGGAGCAACGGCCCACGCCATAATGGAACCATGGCCGCCCTGCCGACCAAGTTCTCTTCCGTCCTCTACTTACCGCCGCACCCGCTCGACGTATTCTTCAAACCGTCGAACGTTGCGGTGATCGGCGCCACCGAACATGAGAACAGCGTGGGACGCACCACGCTGTGGAATCTGATCAGCTCGCCCTTCGGAGGCGCCGTGTTCCCGGTCAATCCGAAGCGTTCCAACGTTCTTGGAATCAAGGCGTATCCAGGCATCAAGGACGTGCCCGAACCGGTCGACCTGGCGGTGGTGATCACGCCCGCCAGAACCGTGCCGCAGGTGATCCGCGAATGCGGGGAATGCGGCGTGAAGGGCGCGGTAGTGATCTCGGCGGGGTTCAAGGAACTCGGCCCGGATGGCGCCGCGCTGGAAGACGAAGTCCTGGCCGAGGCCCGGCGATCCCAACTGCGCCTGATCGGACCCAACTGCCTGGGCGTGATGAGCCCGCTGACCGGGCTGAACGCGACCTTCGCCCGCGGCGTGGCCCGCGCCGGCAGTGTGGCGTTCCTCAGCCAAAGCGGCGCGCTGATGACCTCCATCCTCGATTGGAGCTTCGAGCAGAACGTTGGCTTCAGCGCTTTTGTGAGCATCGGCTCCATGATCGACGTGGATTGGGGCGACCTGATCTCGTATCTCGGCCGCGATCCCCGGACGCGCAGCATCCTCATCTACATGGAATCGATCGGCAACGCCCGGTCCTTCCTGTCGGCGGCGCGCGAGGTGGCCTTGGCCAAGCCGATCATCGTCATCAAGGCCGGGCGTACGGCTCAAGGCGGCCAGGCCGCGGCCTCGCATACCGGCGCGATGACCGGATCCGACGACGTGCTCGACGCCGCCTTCCGCAGGGTCGGCGTTCTCCGGGTAAACAATATCTCGGATCTGTTCTCTATGGCCGAGGCCTTGGACAAGCAGCCGCGCCCGCGCGGTCCCAAGCTGACCATCCTGACCAACGCCGGTGGTCCCGCCGTGCTCGCCACCGATGCGCTCATCGGATCCGGCGGAGAGCTGGCCGAGCTCGCGCCGCAAACCGTCGACGCGCTCAGCGGGTTCCTGCCCCGCCACTGGAGCCACCGCAATCCCATCGATATCATCGGCGATGCCGACCCGGAACGCTACGCGCGCTCCGTCGAAGTGGCCGTCAAGGACCCCGGCAGCGATGGATTGCTGGTGATCCTGACTCCGCAGGACATGACCGATCCCACCAAAACCGCGGAGTTGCTGAAACCCTTCGCTCGCATCGCCGACCGCCCGGTGCTCGCTTCCTGGATGGGCGGCGCCGAAGTCGCCGCCGGGGATCGCGTGCTGACCAACGCCGGCATCCCTACCTTCAACTATCCGGACACCGCCGTTCGCGCGTTCCAGTACATGTGGTCCTACGCGAGCAATCTGCGCGCGATTTACGAAACGCCGGTATTCACCGAGGAAAGCGAGCGCTCCCAGGCGGACCACCAGAAGGCGGCCGCGCTGCTGGAGCGCGTGGCCGCCTCCGGACGGACCCTGCTCACCGAATACGAATCCAAACAGATCCTGGATTTGTACGGTATCCCGACGGTGCGGACGGAACTGGCGGCGTCGCCCGAGGACGCCGTGCGGTCCGCCGAGACCATCGGTTATCCGGCGGCGTTAAAGCTGAATTCGGAGACCATCACCCACAAGACCGATGTCGGCGGCATCGAGTTGAACCTGCGCGATGCCGCGGCCGTTCGCGACGCCTTCGATCGCATCCGCCGCTCGGTCGAGGAGAAGGCCGGTCCCGGGCACTTCCAGGGCGTTTCCGTGCAGCCGATGGTCAAGCTGGACGGCTACGAATTGATTGTCGGCTCCAGCGCCGATCCGCAGTTCGGCCCGGTGCTTCTTTTCGGAGCGGGCGGGCAACTGGTGGAGGTGTTCGAGGATCGCGCGCTGGGGCTGCCGCCGCTGACCTCCACCCTGGCGCGGCGCATGATGGAGCAAACGCGCATCTTCAAGGCGTTGTGCGGCGTGCGCGGCCGCCCTCCGGTGAACATCGCCGAAGTGGAGCAGTTAATGGTCCGCTTCAGCCAGTTGGTGGCCGAACTGTGCCGCATCCGCGAAATCGACATCAACCCGCTGCTGTGCAGTCCGGAGCGGATTCTGGCCCTGGACGCGCGCATCGTTCTGTACGACGAATCCGTGAAAACGCCCCCGCGCACCGCGATCCGCGCCTACCCGGTGCAATATGTCGCGCCCTGGACCACCCGCAACGGCCTCCCGGTGCTGGTGCGGCCCATCCGTCCCGAGGACGAACCCCTGATCCGCAAGTTCCACGAAGGCTTGTCCGAGCGCAGCGTATACATGCGCTACCTGCAATCCCTGCGCTTAAGCCAGCGCGTGGCGCATGACCGCCTCACCCGCATCTGCTTCAACGACTATGACCGCGAGATCGCCCTGGTGGCGCTGACCGAGGACAATCAGGTGATCGCCGTCGGCCGCGTCCAGAAGATCGCCGGAACCGGCGATGCCGAAATCGCCCTGCTGGTCAGCGACGAGTTCCAGGGTCACGGCCTGGGCGGCGAACTCACCCGCCGCCTGATTCAGGTCGCGCGCGACGAAGGCGTGAAGCGCATCGTCGCCGACGTGCTGTCCGACAACCGCGCGATGCAGGTGGTCTTCCAGCGCCAGGGATTCAAATTCGAGCGGGAGCCGGGCGATCCCGCACTCAAGGCCGAACTGGTTCTAAGTTGATTTTGAAGAGGGTTCTGCTGTAGTCCGGGCGTAAAGTTTACAGCTCCCGCGCTCGATCACTCCAGTGCATGAGACTCGCTTCCGGCGAACGGCTGGGCCCTTACGAAGTCATTTCCCCGCTCGGCAAGGGCGGGATGGGCGAGGTCTACCGCGCCCGCGACACCCGGCTGGGCCGCAGCGTCGCCTTGAAGGTGCTGCCGCCCGAAGTCTCCGCCGATTCCGGCTTTCGCGAGCGCTTCGAACGCGAGGCGCGCATGGTTTCCGCCCTCAACCACCCCAACATCTGCACCCTGTTCGACATCGGCCGCGAGAACCAGAACGATTACATCGTGATGGAGCTGCTCGAAGGTGAAACGCTTGCCGACCGGCTGGCGCGCGGCCGTCTCACCGTGGGGCAGGCAATGCAAATCGGCGCGCAAATTTGCGGCGCGCTCGGCGCGGCGCACCGCCGCGGCATCGTCCATCGCGACCTGAAGCCCGCCAACGTCATGATCACGCCCAACGGCGTCAAGCTGCTCGATTTCGGGCTGGCCAAGCCGGTGATCACCGCCGAAGACAAAACCCGGTCGCTGGAACTGACCAGCGAAGGCATGGTGGTCGGAACCCTGTACTACATGGCGCCCGAGCAACTGGAAGGCAAGGCGCTCGACTTCCGGGCGGATCTGTTTGCCTTCGGCTGCGTGCTTTACGAAATGCTGAGTGGCAAACGCGCGTTCACCGGCGACAGCCACGCCAGCGTAATCACCGCCATCCTCTCCGGAACAAGGCCCATCCTGCCCGACCTCGATTCCCTGCATCAGCCGTGGCTGGAGCATCTGATGTACTCCTGCCTGGAGCGCGATCCGGAAATGCGGCGTCACTCCGCTCGCGATCTGCAGCGCGACCTGGAATTCCTGCTGCAGCATGAGCCCAAACCCATGCAGGTGGCGGGATCGCCGGCAGTCACGGCGACAGCGTCCAACGACCGCTGGTGGAAGACCGCGGCGGCGGCCTGCGTCCTGCTGGCGACCACCGGCTGGGCCGCGGCCTTCTGGCCGCGCGCCGCGGCGCCGGAACCGCTCAGCTATGCCCTGGAAGCCCCCGCGGGCGCACAGATCGTCCCCGATCACGCCCTGACCGGCGGCAGCCAGATCTCCCCGGACGGAAAATGGCTGGCCTTCACGGCGACTTCCGAGGGAAAGACCAGCCTGTGGATCCGCCGCGTCGATTCGCTCGAAAGCCAAATGGTGGGGGGAAGCGAGGGCGCATACTCCCCCTTCTGGTCGCCGGACAGCGCCTCCATCGGCTTCTTCGCGCTGGGCGCGCTGCGGCGCGCCGATCGCGCCGGCGGCGGAGCCCGAACCCTGGCCCATACGCCGGCCGGCGACGGCGGCGCCTGGAACTCCGCGGGCATCATCGTCTTCTCCCGATCCGCCACCGGCGGCCTGTATCAGGTGAGCGCCGAAGGCGGCGAGCCCCAGCCCCTCACCACGCTCGACCCCGCGCGCGGCGAGTTCTCCCACACCTGGGCGCAGTTCCTGCCCGATCAGAAGCACTTCCTCTTCTCCGCCCTTAGCACCAACCTGGAGAACGATCGCATCCTGGTGGGTTCCCTCGATCGCCAGGAAGCGCTGAAGCCGCTGCTCAACCTGCGCTCCCATGTCGGCTACACGCCCCCGCCTCCGGGGCTGCTGCCCGGGCCTGGACTGCTCCTCTATGTCCGCGGCGCGGACCTGGTGGCGCACCCGTTCGACGCCGGAAAGCTCGCCCTCGCCGGCGAACCCAAGGCGGTGGAGGGCGCCGGCGGCACCAGCGATTTCTCGGTCTCCGCGACCGGCATCCTGGTGCTGGGAACCGCCAATCGCAAACCCGGCCAGGTGGTGTGGAAGGATCGCGAGGGGAAGACCACCGGCACGGTCACCGAACCCGGCTTCGACAGCTACCCGGCGCTGTCGCCCGACGGCCGCACCCTGGCTCTCGCTCGCGCCAACCTGCGCACCAATTCGCTGGACCTGTGGACCCTGGACCTGGACCGCAACACCAGCTCGCGGGTGACCTTCGAACCCGGACTGGACGCGTTCCCGGTGTGGTCGGCGGACGGCCGCACCATTCTGTACAGCTCCAGCCGCAGCGGGATGTTCCAGGTCCATGCGCAGGACCCCGACGGCGTCGACCCCGGAAAGAAAATCGGCCAGGGCGCCACGCACCGGCTGGCCTGGGACTGGTCCAGCGACAAAACATCCGCCTTGATCTCCGAACTTACACCCGCCGGAAAATGGATCCTGCGGCGGTTGGCGATCCCCGGGGGCGAAACCACGCCGCTCACCGATGCCGCGTTCAATGCCTACCACGGGCAGTTTTCTCCGGACGGAGGCTGGATCTCGTTCACTTCCGACCGCAAGGGCCGGGACGAGGTCTACATCCAGTCCCTGCAGCCCGGCGGCGAGCGCTTCGCGGTCTCGGCCGATGGCGGCAGTTGCGCGCGCTGGCGCGCCGACGGCAAGGAACTGTACTACCTGGCGCCCGGCGGCGACCTGATGGCCGTGCCGGTCAAGCTGGCCGCTCCCAAGCCTGAAATCGGCGCGCCGTCTGCCCTGTTCCGGATCAACGCGCCGCCAGGACTGAACCTCGCGTTCCCCTACGACATCACCCCCGCCGGACAACGCTTCCTGGTCCTGGAACGCGCCGATGCCGCGGCCCGCTTCGTGGTCCTGCGCGGCTGGGAATCCCGCTAACGCCCGGCCAGCCAGGCCTCCCGATTCCGCTTCCGCGCTTCCGCGGCGTTCTCATCCACTCGCAGCCGTCGAACCGGCGGTCCCGCGGCGGGCTCGATCTTCCGCTGCAGCTTGCGGCCTCGCCGCTCGATCTCGACAACGCCCGATGCGCGATTCAAAATGCGATCCCCAGGACTGATGCCCGCGCGTTCCGCCGGCGATCCCCGCTCCACTTGGCGCACCACCCCGCCTTCTTCCCGCAGGCCGGTCCATGCCGCGTCTCCGGGTTGCTCCTCCCACCGCAGGCCCAGCCACTGCAGCGCCGCTGCATACGGCAGCGGATCGGTGCTCTCGAACGCGGTCTGGAAGAACGCGCTCAGGTCCATACCCGCCACCTCCGAAGCCACCGCGCGAAAATCCTCCAGCGTGTAGCCACGCTCCACCGGAAACCGCGCCAGCGCCAGCCGCATCACGTCATCCAGGCTCTTCGCGCCGCCCGTGCTCTCACGGACCTTCGCGTCCAGCAGCCAGCCCACCACCGCGCCCTTGGTGTAATAGCTGATCGAAGTGTTGCGGCTGTTCTCATCCGGACCGTAGAACTTGATCCAGGTATCGAAGCTGGATTGCGCCAGCGTTTGCGCCAGCCGGCCCGGCGTCGACTCCAGTTCGTTCACTGTCCGCGACAACTCGCCCAGGTATTCCTCCGCGTCCATCAGCCCGGCGCGATGCACCGCCAGCGCGCCGTAATACGTCGAGAACCCCTCCGCGATCCCCAGCTCGCGCGTATAGGGTTCCTCTTCGAACTCCCCCGGCACGATCGCGCGGGGCCGCAGCTTCTTCACATTCCAGGCATGAAACAGCTCATGACTCGACAGCGTCAGCCAGCGGCGATACCGCGCCGCGTTGGCGCCCGCCTCGCGATCCGCCATCATCACCGTCGATCGGGCGTGCTCCATCCCGCCCCCGCCCCCCGTCAGCAAGTTGAGGAACAAGTAGCGGTCATACGGAAACGATCCCCAGATCCGCTGCTGCGCCTGCGCGATTTTCTCCAGGTCCCGCGCCGCGCGAGCGCCGTCGAAACGGCCCAGCTCGCTGACGTTCACCAACGCGTGCGGCGTTCCGCCCACCCGGAACTCGTACACCGCGGGCGTGCCCAGCAGGATCGGCGAATCCACCAGATCGTCGTAATCCCGCGCGCGAAAGCAGTTCTCCTCGCAGGAGTCCATCGCGGAGATCGCGCGCGACCACGGCTTCGGAATCTCCACCCGCACCTCATGCGGGCGGCGATGATCGGCCAGCGTAAGGAACGTCGGCGCGCCGTTCAGCAGCGCGAATTCGTCGTCGACGAAGTTGTCCTGCACGTGCAGGCGATGCGCATACACCCGGTAACGCACCACGATCTCCGGCGCGCCGTTCGCCTCCACCCGCCAGCGATTCTTGCGGATCTTGCGCACCGGCAGAGGGGCCCCGCCGAGGGTGCGGGCCGTGACATCCTCCAGGTTCTTGGCGAACTCGCGAATCACATACTGGGTCCACACCGCCATCTTCAGTTCCACGGAGGGACGGCCTTCGCTGGGCACGCGGGCCTCGACGTGAACGTAGTGATTCTCCGGGTTGGGAATCCGAACCGTGTAGCGGATGGGGGTCTGCGCGGCGGCGGTCGCCGCGATGATCAGACAGAGTAATGCCCGCATCGCGCCCTCAGCTTCCCAGTTCCGCGATGCGGCGGCGGCTGTAACCGAAGTAGATCACCAGCCCGATCGCCAGCCACACGAAGAACGCGATCCAGGTCAGCAGCGGCAGGCTGAACATCAGCAGCAGGCAGAAGAAGATCGCCAGCCCCGGAACCAGCGGGACCAGGGGAACGCGGAAGCCCCGCGCGCGGTTCGGCTGCGTTCTTCGCAGCACGATCACGCCCGCCGATGCGATGGCGAAAGCGAACAGCGTTCCGATATTCGACAGCTCCGCCAGCGCCCCGATATCCCAGATCCCCGCGCCCAGGCCCACCACGAATCCGGCAATCCAGGTGGAGATGTGCGGCGTCCGGTGCACTGGATGCACCTTGGAGAACAGGCCCGGCAACAGCCGATCCCGCGACATCGCGAACCAGATCCGCGCCTGTCCGTACTGGAACACCATCAGGGACGAAATCATGCCCACCAGCGCGCCCACCGTCACCGCGAACCGCAGGTTGTCCATGCCCAGCGCCTTCAGCGCGTTCGCCACCGGCGCGGCGTTATTCAGCGTGGTCCAGTTCTGCACTCCCGTCAGCACTAGCGCTACCGAGGCGTACAGCACCGCGCAAATCACCAGCGTGGCCATGATGCCGATCGGCAGGTCGCGCTGCGGCCGCTTGCATTCCTCCGCCGCCGTGGATACCGAATCGAAGCCGATATAGGTGAAGAACACCAGCGCGCCGCCGGTCAGGATGCCGGTCCAGCCGTTGGGCGCGAACGGCCGCCAGTTCTCCACCTGCACCGCGCGCGCGGCGCCGAAGATGAACAGCAGGATCGCGCCCAGCTTGATCATCACCATGACGTTGTTGGTTTCAATCGACTCCTTGATGCCGCGCACCAGCACCATCGTCAGCACCATCAGCACCAGAAACGCCGGAACGTTGAACCAGTTCCCCGTAAGCTGGTTCGCGGCGATCACGGGGCCGGATAAGTGAGCGGGAAGATGGAACCCCAGGGCGTTGTCCATCAGGTCGTTCAGATAAGCGCCGAACCCCACCGCTACCGCCATGTTCGAGACCGCATACTCCAGAATCAAATCCCAGCCGATGATCCAGGCGACAATCTCGCCCAGCGACGCATACGCGTAGGTATAGGCGCTGCCCGCCACCGGAATCATGCTCGCCATCTCGGCGTAGCACAAGCCCGCCAGCCCGCAGGCGATCGCCACCAGCAGGAACGAGATCGAAATCGCCGGTCCCGCGCCCGGACGCCCGATGCTGCTCACCGCTTCCGTGCCGCGCATCACGATATCCAGCACCGGCGCGTGCAGGAAGCTCGGGTAGTTGAATGTGACCCCGGCCGCCGCGGTTCCCGTCAGCGTAAAGATCCCCGAGCCGATGACGCTCCCGATCCCCAGAGCCACCAGGCTCCAGACTCCCAGGGTCCGCTTCAGCCGGACGTTTGGCTCCTCGCTGGCCGCGATCAGAGCGTCAATGGACTTCGTGCGGAATAGGCTCACCCGCGCAATTGTATCGCGAACGTAATTTTCAAGAGGAGCTTTGAGTCGTTTTTCGCGCCGCTGAATCCATAGACAGGCACATGCACATTGAAGAGATCTGGCGTTACCCGGTGAAATCCCTTGCCGGAGAGCAGTTGAGCGAAACGGAAGTTACGGCCAGCGGCATTCCCGGCGATCGCCTGGTGCGCGTGGCCGCGCCCACGGGCAAGGTCATCACCGCCCGGACCAAGCCGCGCCTGCTCACCCATCACGCCGTCCTGCGCGACGGCGAAGTCCAAATCGACGGGCGTCCCTGGGATTCAAGCGAAGCCCTGCAATGGATCCGCGAGGCCGCCGGCCCGGGCGCCATCCTGGAGCGCACGCAACTGCCCACTTTCGATATCCTGCCGCTGCTGGTGATGACCGACGGCGCCATCGCCTCGCTTGGCTATGACCGCCGTCGCTTCCGCCCCAATCTGTTGATCGGCGGCGTGGAAGGACTCGCCGAGCGCGAATGGGAAGGACGGCGGCTGCGCATCGGCGAGGTTCTCATCCAGATGGAGGACCTGCGCGGTCGCTGCGTGATGACCACCTTTGATCCGGACACCAACCAGCAGAATTCCGAAGTCCTGCGGCGCATCGTCCGCGAGCTGGACGGCACGCTGGGCTTGAACTCGCGCGTGTTGGCAGGCGGCGTGGTGCGCGTCGGCGATCCCGTTACGCTGATCTAAGCCCGGCTCGCCCCTCCTCAGAGACCGTCGAACCCGGCGGCCTTGAACGCGTCCTTCTTGTACTCGGGATGGTTCTGCACCGCGGCTTCCAACGCCGACAGCTCCAGGCTTAAGGAACCCAGGGACTTGCCCTTCCGCAACTCCTCGGCAAGCATCCAGGCGATCTTGAACACCTGCATCGTATGCGGATTCTCGCTGACCAACTGATTCCCGTCCGCGAAAATCTCCAGCGCGAAAATCGCCTGCGCCAGATACGCCGCCGTCTCCGACTTGAACTTGGTCACGCCCGACTTCTTGATGTCCAGGTAGGCGTGCGTGGCCTCATGAATGATTGCCGCCTGCCTGCTCAACGACACGCCGTTCGAAGGCACGTAGATGGTGTTCGTGCCGCTGTCGTATACGCACTGGCTTCCCAACGCCGCGTCGATGGCTACCCCGATGCGCCGGTCGATAATCGCGTTCGCCACCTTCAGGTAGCTGGACACATCGAAGCGGTGTCCTGCGTAGGAGAAGTTGATCTTCTGCAGGTGCGGCTTCGCCAAGGCCCACAGTACCGCGCTCCGCGCGCTGTCGCTCTCGCCCGGCACCGGCGTGCGGATCTTCGACCCCTTGGTCCAGGACGCCGGAGGAATGTACACGATCCCAGGCGAATCGCTGCTCGAAAACCGGTAATTGTTGCCGTCCGGAGTCTGCGTGGTGCAGCCGATCATCTTCCGCAACAACCAGTTCACTTCCTTCGGATCCATGGTCCGGAAGTTGAAGTAGATGATGTCCCACGCGTCGGAACGGCCATACCGCTCCGCCAGCGACTTCCAGTTGTCCCCGGTGGAGACGCGATGCTTGGTCGTGTAGCCCGCCGGCGGAAACAACGGCGGGTTGACGGGTGCTTTTTCGACAGCCATGAAAGTGATCCTCCATGAGTGTCTGCGCGAACCCGCGCGAGGAGTGATCAGAAAGGGCCGGGCCCGGCGAAAAGGCGGGAGGCCGCGCCGGCGCGGAGCGGAGGACCGCTCGCCCGGCGCGGTCTAAACTGCTGCAAAGCTTAGCGCTTGCGCTGGCCCTTGACGATTTTCTTGACTTTCTTCTTGTTCTCGCCGCGGGCCACGCCCGAGGCTCGCTTGGCCTTGGGCGCCTGCTTCTTTCGCGCGGCGCGCTTCTGCTTCTTCCGTTCGTCCCGGTCGCTTACGTGTTTGGTATTCATTCCTCGATCTTCTGTCCTAAGAACTTCTCCACGATCTTCTTCAGGCCGTAGCCCGGAAAACTGACTGTCAGCTTGGCGTCCTCGCCATCGCCTTCCCGCCGCAGGATCGTCCCCCGCCCGTACTTCGGGTGCGTGATGGTGACGCCCGCCACCAGGCGCTTCGCCGCCGGGGGCCGCTGCGCGGGCCGCGCGGCCGGCGGGGGCGTTTCCTTCCTCGACGGATACACCGGACCCGAAGGCGGCGCCGCTTGCGGCGGCCTTTGTGGCTGCGGCTGCTCGATTCCACGCGGCGCGGGCATCCCCCGCTCCGCGAAAAACTGCTTGATGTTGTCTACCGAATTATAAGTCTTTCCGGTGTACAAATTCTTCTTCACGGCCTCGCGGACTTCGTGCTGCTCGGCGTACAGGTCCACCTGCGGCGTCGATTCGATGCCGCGGGACTGGCTCAGCTTCTCGATCAGCGTTGCCGGAACCTCGCGCAGGAACCGCGATCGCAGGCTCGGCTCCGCCGGTCCGCCGCCAAACCGCCGCCGGTAGCGCGCGCAGCTCAGGTACAGCTTCTTTTGCGCCCGGGTCATGCCCACATAGCAGAGCCGGCGCTCCTCTTCCAGCATCGCTTCCGAATTCAGAGACCGGTTGTGTGGAAACAGCCCTTCCTCCAGCCCGGCCAGGAACACCACCGGAAACTCCAGCCCCTTCGCGTTGTGCACCGTCAGCAGCGATACCGGGGCGCGTTCGTCCACCTGATCGGCGTCCGCCACCAGCGCCGCATGGTCCAGGAAGTCGGACAGGGTTTCGCCCCGTTCCGTCGCTTCCGCCGCCGCGTTCACCAGCTCGTTCAAATTCTCCATCCGCGATTCGGCGTCCGGCGATTCGTCGGTGGCCAGCATCTTCTCGTAGCCGGTGCGCTCGATCACCCCGCGCACGAAATCGTTCAGAGGCTTCGCTCCGGCCTCCGCCGCGAGTTCTTCCATCAACCGCCGGAAAGCTCCCACGGCGGCTTCCGCCCGCCCCGGAAGCGCGCGCTCTTCCAGCATCCGCGCCATTGCGTCCCACAAACTTAAGTGGTTCTGCGCCGCGAACGCCTCCATCTGCTCCACCGTGGTCTTGCCGATCCCGCGCGCCGGAACGTTCAGGATGCGCAGCACGGCGATGGAATCGTGCGGACTCGCCAGCGCGCGCAAATACGAGAGGATGTCCTTCACTTCCGCCCGCTGGTAGAAACTGAAGCCCCCCACCACGATGTACCGGCGGCGGTAACGGCGCAGCGCTTCTTCGATCTGCCGCGACTGGAAGTTCGTCCGGTACAGCACCGCCACGCGCTCGTCCGGATCGCGATCCATGTGCCGCTCAATGGTATCGGCGATCCACAGCGCTTCGTTTTCGCCGTCCAGCGCCTCATACAGGCCGATCTTTTCGCCTTCTCCGGAGTCCGTCCACAGCCACTTGCCCTTGCGCTCCTTGTTGTTCGCGACCACCGCGCTGGCGGCTTCCAGGATGTTCTTGGTGGAGCGGTAGTTCTGCTCCAGGCGAATGACCCGGGCGTCCGGAAAGTCTTTTTCGAAATCGAGGATGTTGCGGATATCCGCGCCCCGCCACCCGTAGATGGACTGATCCTCGTCGCCCACCACGCAGATGTTCTTGCGCTCCTGGCTTACCAGCCGCATCAGTTCGTACTGGCTGCGATTGGTGTCCTGATATTCGTCCACCATCAGGAACTCGATCCGCCAGTTCAGGCGGTCCCGGACCTCGGCGGAGTGGCGCAGCAGGCGCACCGCTTCGAGCAGCAGGTCGTCGAAATCGAGTGCGTTGGCCTGCCGCAACCCTCCTTCGTAACGCTCGTAGACGCTCGCCAGCCGCTTGGTCAGCGGATCCTGCGCGCTCCGGGCCATGTCTTCCGGACCTTCGTGGTTGCTCTTGGCATGGCTGATCCGCGACAGCGCGGTGCGGTACGGCATGAACTTTTCGTCCAGGCCCAGCGCCCGGTACCCCTGCTTCAGCAGCGCGATCTGGTCGTCATCGTCGTAGATGTTGAAACGCGTGGTGAAACCCGGCCGGATGGCCGCCAGCGGAGCCCCTTCCCGGCGCAGCAGACGGACGCAAAATGAATGAAAAGTTGAGACTTCCGGCAATCCGTAGGAGGCGCCGCCAAGCAGCTTTCCCACCCGGTCCCGCATCTCGCCCGCGGCTTTGTTGGTGAAGGTCACCGCCAGCACCGCCGGTCCCGGCACGCGATGCGCGGTCACCAGGTGGGCTATGCGATGGGTGATCACCCGGGTTTTGCCGCTGCCCGCCCCGGCCAGCAGGAGCAAGGGACCCTCCACGTGCTCAACTGCTTGCCGCTGCTGGGGATTCAGACCGCTGAGAAAATCCATGGGAGAGCGCCGGGAGGTGAAAACGATTGTAGCATGAAGCAGATACGAGGCACGAGCGGGGGCGAAAATAAGACGAAGCGATTACCCGCATGAAGGGGTATTGTAGTCCACCTGTGTAGTACTTTAGAAGTATCCTCATGGTTCGGAGAAAGACCACCTCCCCTTCTAAGACCCGGATCCGGACGATCAACGGTCTGCAGCGCCGCCGTGCGCTGTTGAATCAAGTGATTGAGTGCCTGGAACGATACGAGTCGTTTCTGACGGAGTCTAAGGCCCGAAAACGGCCCTTAAAGCTCCCTAAAGTGGCTTAAGGAGCCCCTAAATGCGCTTGCCGGGACTGTTTCCAAGCCCGGCCGGACAGCCGGATCGGCCCCGATCCGGCTTTGCATCCTGGCCCAACCCCTTGTAACCTGTGAGTTTGCCGGTTCGCCTTCCCAATTAGTCGGAATGGGCGACTTCGCCGGCGGCTCGGATATGCATGCTGGTTGAGTTTGACCTCATTCAAAGGGCCAAGAGCGGCGATGACGCGGCGTTCAATCAGGTCGTTCAGGCATATCGGAAGCGGATTCTGGGAACGATCGCGAGGCTGATCGGCCGTCCGGAAGATGTCGAGGATGTCGGGCAGGAAGTGTTCATGAGGTTGTACTACTCGCTGGACCAGTTGCGGACGCCGGAAGTTTTTGAACCGTGGCTGTACCGGCTGACGGTGAACGCGTCCTACGATTACCTGCGCCGGCAGCGGCGGAGAAACGAATCGCGGATGTCGGACCTCAGCGAACAGCAGGTGATGATGGCCGACGCGGTGGCGGGCGGCAAGCAGCGGGCCGATGAGGTGTACAAGTCGCAGATCCGCGAGTTTGTACAATCGTTGCTGGGTGAAGTATCCGAGGAAGACCGGATTCTGCTGACCTTGAAGGAAGTGGAAGGTCTTACCTTGAAGGAGTTGGAGAAGATCTACCAGGTGAACGAGAACGCCCTGAAGGTGCGGTTGTTCCGGGCGCGGCAGAGGGTGTTGAAGGCTTTCCGCGGCGCGGAAACCGCGCGGGGAGAGACGAAGTCAAAGGGCGGACAGGAGCAATAACTTGGAAGAACTCGATCCCAAGCTGCGAAACTTGTTTGATGCGTATGGCGCGGCTTGCCCCGACCCCGAGCCGACGGCGGGCTTCATGCCCGGAGTGTGGAACCGGATCGAGGCGCGGCGCGGGTCGCTGGCGATGCTCAAACGGCTTGCCGCGGCGACGGTTGTCGCCGCCGCCGCCGCCGCGCTGGTGATGGGCGTGGTCCTGATTCCCCAATACAAAAACCACGAGATTTACTCCGCCACCTACGTGGACGCGCTGATGGACGATACGGATCTGGCCGCGTTCGCGGACCTGACGCACGCACAGGAAGCAGCGCACAAATGAACCTGTCCAAGACCGCGGTCGCATTGTACGTGCTGCTGGTATTCGCCAGCGGCGTGCTTGTGGGCGGTTTTGGATATCGCCTTTACACCGTCAGCCCGGTAAGCGCGTCCGGCGCGCGCAACTCCGACGAATACCGCCGGAAGTACCTGGACGAGATGCGTTCGCGGCTGCACATTACGGCGGAGCAGGAAAGCCAACTGACGGCGATTCTGGACGAGACTCGCGCCCGATACCGGGAAGCACAGGACCGGATGAAGCCGGAAATGCAGCAGATCCGCAAAGAGCAGACCGACAAAGTGATTGCCATCCTCTCCCCCGCGCAACAGCAGGAGTATGCTCGCATGCGCGAGGAACGCGACCGCCGCCGGCGGGAGCAGGACCCCTCCCAGAAACGCTAAACTGGTGGTGGCGGACGGCGCGACCCGTCCGGCCAATGCTCACCTTGCCCGCGGTTACGAGGCAAAGGAGCTTTCGGAGGAAATCATGTCGTACCGGAACATATCCGGCAACCTTGCCCATTGGCAATCCGGGGCCGAACTGAGGGGAAATTTTGTCCCCCGGCATCCCGGCGACCGGCCTTCCCTTCTCAATCAGCTTTTTGGGCGTTTGTGGCCCGATCCCGCCGCGCGGATGCGCGTGTTGGAGCCAAACCCCGCGCGACCCCTGGGCGACAGCTTCCGGGTCCGGGTTCGCGGACGCATCCCGCTGCATGCCACGATTTGGGCGCTGGCGCGGACGCCGGGCGCGCTGCACTGGGACCTGCTGGGGCGTCTGAAACCGGGCGAGCGACCCGGGGAGTGGATTGAGACCTTCGAGTCCCGGGGCGAGGAGGATCTGGAACTGGCGCTGGCGGTGTGCGGCGACCGGACTTCGCATCGCTGCGAGATCCGCCTGAAATCGGACCGGTGCGGCGAGCTCCCACGCTCGCTGCATCCGCCGCTGGTGCTGCGGCTGAGCCGGGCCCGGCACAAAGTGTCATTCTAGAGGTGCTGTGGGCACCCTGACGCAATCCGGCGGTCTGAGCGACGCCGAAGCCGCGCGCCGACTGGCCGAAGCAGGGCCCAACGCGCTGCCCGAACCGGAGCGCGAATCCTGGCTGCATCGCTTCGGGCGGCAGTTCCGAAGCCCGCTCATCTACATCCTGCTGTTCGCCCTGGCGCTGGAGCTGGGCGTGTGGTTCAGCGACCGCAGCCATGGGTGGCCGCTCGAATCGGTGGTGATTGCCCTGATCCTGCTGCTGAACGCCGGACTGGGCTTGTGGCAGGAAGGCAAGGCCGAGGCCGCGCTGTCCAAGCTGAACACGCTGGCGGCGCCGCAGGCGCTGGTGCTGCGCGGGGGCGAGTGGAAGCTGATCGCCTCGCGGGATTTGGCGCCCGGCGATGTGATTCGCCTGGGCGAAGGCGATCGCGTCCCGGCGGACGGGGTGATGCACGGCTCGTTGTCTCTGGACGAGTCGATGCTGACCGGCGAGAGCATGGCGGTGGACAAGGGCGACGGGGAGGAGGTGTTCTCCGGAACGCTCGCGGTGTCCGGTCATGCCACGGTGGAGATCACGCGGACGGGGGCGTCGAGCGCGCTGGGCCGCGTCGCCGGGATGCTGGGAGGCGTGCAGGCGGAGCCGACCCCGCTCGAACGGCGCATCTCGGTATTCGGGAAGCGGGTGGCCCGATGGGTGATCACCCTGGCGGTGCTGATCGCCGCGGGCGGAGTGCTGGCGGAAGGCCTGGGGCGGCTGGGACCCATACTGCTGTTCGCGGTGGCGATCGCGGTGGCCGCGGTTCCAGAAGGACTGCCCGCGGTTCTGACCTTCACCCTGGCGCTGGGCGTGGAGCGGATGGCGGGGCGCAAGGCGGTAGTGCGGCGGCTTTCTTCCGTGGAATCGCTGGGCAGCGTGACGGTGATCGCCACCGACAAGACCGGCACGCTGACAGAGAACCGCATGGAGGTGCAACAGTTGGACGCACCCTCCCCGGAACTGGCGATTCGCGCCTTCGTGCTTGCTAATGACGCCAGCGGCAACGCGGGGGACCCGGTGGACCGCGCCCTGATGGAGTGGGCGCGCGCCGCAGGGCACGATCCGGAAGCCATGCGCGATGCCGCGCCGCGCCTCGCCGAGCAGTCTTTCAGCAGCTCGCGAAAGTTCATGAACGTCACCGTGCGCGAGGACGGCAGCGCGGCTACCTACTGGAAAGGCGCTCCGGAAGTCCTGCTGCAGCGAAGCGCGCTTTCCGAGAGCGGCCGGCGGGAGTGGATCCGCAAGGCGCACGAATACGCCTCCAACGGGTTCCGCGTGCTGGGCGCGGCGCGCGGCGGAGCGGAGAAGCAGGAAGATCTCGAGTTTCTGGGGATGGTGCTGTTCTGGGATCCGCCGCGCGCCGAGGTCCCCGGCGCGATCCGCGAATGCCGCGATGCCGGCATCCGGGTGCTGATGATCACCGGCGACCATCCCGAGACGGCGCTCTCCATTGCCGAGCGGGTGGGGATCAGCGCGACGCGCGCGATCCAAGCCCAGGACCTGGACGCCGCCTCCCCGGAGGAACTGCGGCGGATCGTGGCCGAAGAGAACGTGTTCGCGCGCGTCCTGCCGGAGCACAAGCTGATGCTGGTGGAGGCCCTGCAGCAGCAGGGCCAAGTGGTAGCCATGACCGGCGACGGCGTCAACGACGCTCCCGCGCTGAAGAAGTCCGATGTGGGCGTGGCCATGGGACAGCGCGGCTCCGACGTGTCGCGCGAAGTGGCCGATCTGGTGTTGCTGGACGATAACTTCGCCACCATCGTGAACGCGGTGGAAGAGGGCCGCAGCATTTACGAGAACATCCAGAAATTCATCCGCTTCCTGTTCTCCACCAATCTGTCGGAAGTTCTGGTGGTGACGGTGGGCGTGGTGATCGCCGCGTTCCTGGGCCTGCGCGACGCGGCGGGCGGCATCATTCTGCCGCTGACCGCGGTGCAGATCCTGTGGATCAATCTGGTCACCGACGGGCTGCCGGCGCTGACGCTGGCCGCGGATCGCAACCCGGGGCTGATGCGCAACCGGCCGCGGCCGCCGGAGAGTCCGCTGCTGGAGCCTGCGACGCTGCGCTTCGTAGTGATGTCCGGCGTGGTGAAGGCGCTGTTCGCCCTGGCAATCCTGGGGATCGTGCCGCAGTTGGGCTACTCGCTCGAAAGCGCGCGATCGGCCACATTCCACTTCATGGCGGTGGGACAACTGTTGTTCAGCTATCCGGCGCGCCACACCCGCAACATCCCGCGGCGCAACCTGTGGCTGCATGGAGCGGTTGCGGCGGGCGTGCTGCTGCAGCTCGCGGTGGGGACGAGCGCGTGGGCCGCGGCGGCCCTGGAGGCGCCCCTGCTGGAGGCAACTCTGTGGATACTGGTGTTTCTGTCCGCCGTCGCGGCATGGGGCGTGGCGGAAGTCGTTAACCGTTTCGTGTGGCGGCCCGGGGAAGCAGGAGCGCAATGAGAGCGGATGAGATCATGACTTCGCCGGCGGTGGTGGTCCAACTGGACGACACGGTGGAGAACGCCGCGCAGCGGATGCTGGAAAACAGAATCGGCTGCGTTCCGGTGTTGAGTTCCGACGGAACCGTGGCGGGGATCGTGACGCAGTCCGACTTCGCGGCCAAGTCCAGGTGTGTTCCCTTTTCCACGTTCCGCCACCCCCATTTGCTGGGACATTGGCTGCCTCTGGAGCACGCCGAAGCCATCTTCGAACGGGCCCGGCGCCTGAAAGTGCAGGAGATCATGACCCCGCGTCCGGTGACGGTCGCCGCGGACGCGACGCTGGAGCAGACGCTGGCCTTGCTGTTGAAACACGACATCAACCACCTGCCGGTGATGCGGGGCGAGAAACTGGTGGGCGTGGTCTCGCGTTTCGATTTGTTGAAGCTGATGCTGGAGAAGGGCTGCCCGTGACCTGGGCGGCGTTCCTCGCGGTTGCAGCCATTATCGTGCTTGCCGGGACGTACCTGGCGCGCTATGGGGATGTGATTGCCGAAAAAAGCGGCATGGGCCGCACCTGGATCGGGCTGGTGCTGGTGGCGTCCACGACTTCGCTGCCGGAACTGTTCACGGGATTGAGCGCGGCGGTGCAGCGGCTGCCGGATCTTGCCGTGGGCGATGTGCTGGGCAGTTGCATGTTCAACCTGCTGATCCTGTCCATGATGGACGCGGTGGGCGGGCGTGTGCCGCTGAGCGCGCGAACCCAGCAGGGTCACGCCCTCTCCGTTGGCTTTGGGCTGCTGCTGATTTCGGCGGTCGGCTTCGGCCTCCTGGTGCAACCCAAGCTGCCGGCGATCGGCTGGATGGGATGGGCGACGCCGGTGATCATCACGATCTATTTGGCGGCGATGCGCATGTCCTTCGTGTACGAGCGGCGGCGGCACGCGACGCAAGCCGAACAGGTGGTGGAGGCGCTGCATGGCGCGGTCTCCCTGAAGTCCGCCGTGATCCGCTACTCGCTGGCCGGCATCGTGGTGGTGGCGGCGGCACTGGCTCTGCCCGGCCTGGGAGCTCGCCTGGCGGAGGAAACAGGATTGGGGCAGGCACTGGTCGGCACGGTCCTGATCGCGCTGACCACCTCGCTGCCGGAAGTGGTGGTGTCGCTCACGGCGGTCCGTTTGGGCGCGGTGGAGCTGGCGATCGGCAACGTGCTGGGCAGCAACCTGTTCAACATCCTGATTCTGGCGCTGGATGATATCGCCTTCGTGGACGGGCCGATTCTGGCATCCTCGCATCCCAGCCAC
>CAYOQB010000002.1:0-103391 GCA_964406035.1 uncultured Solibacteraceae bacterium
CTCGAACGCGAACGCCGCGAACGCCTCACCGCCCCGGATTCCGCGCGATCTCGCATCGCGGCTTAGCCGCGGCCTGGAATCTTCGGTACCTGCGGCAGGCCAGGCATCCCCGGCATCTGCGGCGCCTGCGGGACCTGCGCCAATTGCGGCATCGGCGGCAGCTTGCCGATACCGGGAACCTGGCCGAGCCTCGACTGCAGATTCTGCATGGTCTGGTTGTGCAGGTCCGGGGGCGTCAGGATCCGGAAGCCGGCCGGCGGCTGGAACAGGCCGGGATCGAGCGGCGGGCTCTTGACCACGTTGAAGTAGCGCTTGGCGCTGATCATGCCCGGTTGTTCGCTCTTGTTGCGAAGCTCCATGCCGAGTTCCTCGGACATCCACGATTGCGAAACGATGGGCGGCAACTGCGCCTGCGGAACCTGCGGCATTCCGGGCGCGGGCGGCATCCCGGGAACGGCGGGCATCCCGGGAACGGCGGGCATCCCGGGCACTTGCGGCATCCCCGCCATGCCGGGGACCTGGGGCATTCCGGGCATCCCAGGCACTTGAGGCATTCCCGGCATTCCGGGCATCTGAGGCGGCGGAGGCAGTTGCGGGACGGTGAATTCCGTGCCCCGGCACTTGAAGCCCTCGATCATCTGCATGCCCAGGTCCTTCACCTGGACGCCGGGCATCTGCGGCGCCTGCGGCAAGGCGGGCATGCCGGGCATTTGCGGCGGCTGCGGCATTCCCGGCATCGGCGGCGGCGCCGGAGGCTGCGCCAGAGGAATCGCCATGGCGACCTTCTTCTGCGGGTCCACCAGGTACATCATCTGCGCCACCGGGTCCTGGATGGTGGTCATCTGCGGCATGTCGATGCGAGTGCGGCCGAAGCCGTCGCGCGTGTACTGGCCGGTATCGCGCGTCATCTGCTGCTTGCCTTGAACGTCGACGCTGGTGAGCGTCTCGAAGGCCGCCGACACCGCGGGGAGCTGCGGCGGCGCCGGCGCTTGCGGAAATCCCATGCCACTCATTCCGGGAATCATGATCCGAATTCTATCAGGCGAACTGATCGGGCTTACAATACGGGGGTGTTCCCGTCAGGGCAGAGGCCGCTGGTCAGTGTCGTCACTCCTTCCTTGAACAAAGCTCGCTTCTTGCGGGCGACCATTGAAAGCGTTCTCAGCCAGGACTACCCGCGGTTGGAGTACCTGGTGATGGACGGCGGGTCCACCGACGGGAGCCTGGAGATTCTCGCCGGTTATGGCGATCGCCTGCGCTACGTCGCGCAGCCTGACGCCGGACAGGCGGACGCCATCAACCAAGGGTTTCAGCTCACCTCGGGTGAGATATTCACCTTCCTCAACGCCGATGACACGTTCCGGCCGGGCGCGATCGCGGCCGCCGCGCGCGCATTCGCGGAGCATCCCGATGTTGGGATGATCTACGGGGACGCGGATCATATCGATGCGGAGGGCGCTGTCCTGGGACGCTATCCCGTTCGCGACTTCGAATGCGGCGGCCTCGGCGTCGAATGCTTCATCTGCCAGCCCGCGGCGTTCCTGCGCCGCGAGGTCTTCGACAAGGCCGGCCGACTGGATTGCACCTATCATTGCGCCCTCGACTACGAACTCTGGATGCGTGTCAGCCGGGTCGCGAAGATCCGCCGCATTCCCGGCTGCCTTGCCTGCTCCCGTGTCTACCGCGAAACCAAGACCATCGCCCAGCGCGGGATCGCGTTGCGGGAGGCCATGCGCGCCCAGCGCCGGCACTTCGCCTACGTTCCCCACCGGAGCATCCATACTTATACGCGTTATCTGGTGGATGGTCGGGATCAATTCTTTGAACATTCTCCGCCCACGATGAGGTCCTACGGGCTGAGCCTCGCGGTTGGTCTGTGGCTAAACCGCTCCCAGCCGCTGCGCTACCTCAGAGAGTGGGGAGCGCTCGAGGGCTTGCGCGGAGTCTTTACGGGACGCTGGGACGACGGATTCATCTCGCGCCAGTACCGGGAGTCAAGGTTCATTCCCGAGGATCGTCCCATGCTGCGGATCCATGGGTTCGCGCCCCGGAAACGAATGCGGCTGGAGGTGCGGCTGGACGGCGAGGAAGTCGCCGAGGCGGAACTTCCGCCGGGACGATTCGAGCTTGCCATTGAGTGCCCGGAAGCGTTTCGCGGGAGGGAGTGCGAGCTGGCGCTTCTCGCCAGCCCCGTGACGCGCTCCTTCCGCGACTACCGCGCCGTATCCCTGCGCCTGGAAGCGATCGAAGCGGCGAAAGCGGGAGACTGAGCCGGACGCCCAGCCTCGCGCCGTTCTCTAGCGGACCGCAATCGTGGCGGGCGGACTCTGCTGCCCGGCCATGTTGAGGACCACGGGCACGCTGTTGCCGGCCGCGACTCCGGCCGGAACCACCGCGTTCACCTGGTACAGGCCGACGAAGCCCGGAGCGATTCCGGAGAACTGCACCGGAGCTGAGACCCCGCCGATGGTGACCGTGACCGGATTCACGGTCTGGCTCAGAACCGTAAGCGATGCGGCGACGCCTTCGGTCACCGGCGGATTCACCAGGCCGAGACCCGTGCAGTAGATGCTGATCACGTCGCCGGCGCGCACCGGATTGGAACCGTCGGCGAGAACGTTGGTGACGCCGTTGACGATGGCGCCTTGTCCCGTGCCGGCCTGGTTCTGCGTGAAGACCGCGGGCTGCGAAGGCCCGAGGCTAAGTGTTTCGGGAACCGACAGCGCCGATCCGCGGCGCACGATGAGCTGGTGCTGGGTGTTCAACGGCAGGTCATAAGGGATCTGGGCGTTGATCTGATTGGGTCCGGCGTATAGCAGAGGCAGGCGGCGATCGCCGAGCCGGACCTCAATACCGGCAAGTTCGAACGGAAGGGGCGACTGGCCCAAGCCCACTTCCGCCCGGTCAGCCAGATTCTGGCCGAGGATCGAGATCAGCGTGCCCGGGGCTTGCGCGCCGCCGAGCTGGAAGCTGGCGCCGTTGGCGATCGCCCCGGATGCAATCTGCGGAATTTGCGCGCCCGAACTCAGGTTGATTTGGACGTCCACCTGGTCCGCCAGGAAACGGCCATTCGGGAGGGCGACAAACGCCGTGACCGACGCGGTAACGGTGTTGGCGTTCTGATTCCGCACCTGAACGGTGCGGGCCCAGTTTCCATCCTTGCTGTGGATCAACGGCACGGCGGGATCGGGGCTGGTGAACGCCGCGGTCACCGAGGCTCCGGGCCGCGAGTTGGTCACCGGCGTGGTGCAGTTGTCCAGAACCTTCACCTCCAGGTTGGCCGGCTGGCCGGAGGGTACCGCCAGCGGCGAGGGCGTGCCGGTGAGAGCCATCGTGAGACGTGAGGGCGTGCATGGCGCGGCCACGGGCTCCCCGTTCTTGCTGACTTCGGCCGCTGTGTCAGCCGGCGCAACGATGGTCGTCACACGCACCGGCTGGCTGGTTCCATCGGAGAATTGCAGAGTCAGCAGGCCGGTGTAGGTGCCGGCCGGCAGATTGCGGAAATCCGGTTGGACCACGATCGTGCCGACCTGATTGGGCCGCACCGTGCCGCTCGCCGGAATGTGCACGAACCAGTCGCCGCCGCTGTTGGTGGATCGCGTGGAGGTGTAGTTCACCGGTTGCGATCCCAGCGGCGCGATGCGCACGGTCTGGCTACCGGGGCTGCCGCCCTCGATGCCTGCAAACAGAAGCCCGGCGGGCCGGACCTCCGGCGGCAGGCTCACGTTGGCTGCCAGCACGTTCAGCAGAATCGAAACGGTCTGCGGCGTGTTGTTCGGCGACTGGACATCAATGCGGCCGTAGTAGTCTCCGGGCGCGAGGCCGGCGTGGTTGATCCGCACCGCGACATTGGATGCATCCTCCGGATTGGCGACCGTGCCCGAGGCGGAAGAGATGGAGAGCCATCCGGCGGGACCGCTCAAGGTGCGGGTCTGCGCGGTCCATCCCATGGATCCCTGTCCCAGATTCAACACGGCAAACTCCTGCGGAAGGGGGGTGCCGCCGCCGGACACCGCGCGGAAGGTAAGACCGACTTCCGACACCGAGAGCTTGGTCTGCAGGACGGCGACGGTCATGATCACGGGCACCGTAACCCGCTCGTTCGTACCGGCGGATTCCACTTCGACACTCCCGGTGTACGTTCCGGCTCCGAGTCCGGCGGGCGAACCGGTCACCTGGATGTTGCCCGGCTGCGAAGGCGTCGCGCCGCCGGTATTGTCGGCGAGGGTAAGCCAGGGGGTCTGGCTGGTGACCCGCGCGGTGTAATTCAACGTGCCGCCCCCGGCGTTGCTGACAGTAAGGGCGTTCGCGGTGGGCGATCCGCCGACGATGTAGGAGAACGTGATCGATTTCGTTTCCACGTTCAGCCTCGCCGGGCTGGCGGGCGTCACGTTCAATGTGACGGCGATGCTGCGCTCGGTCGGATTTCCCGTTGGCGTGCGCAGCAGGATGGTGGAACGGTAGGTTCCGGGAGCGAGATTGGCGGCATTGGCGCGGAAGCGGATCGTCGCCGGCATCACCCCGGTCGGGTTTTCTATCTCGATCCACAATTGGTCGGCGCTGGCCGAATAAGCCACTCCCACGAAGGAGGCCGCGAGCACCGCCTCGGCACGCTCGGAACGGCCTCCAGAGGGCAGCGTGAGGCTCAGGTTGCCGTTGCCGGGCAGCGAGGAGGTGACACCCGGAGGCGTGGCCCGAATCTGGCGCAGCCGGTTGTTGCCGCGGTCGGCAAAGGTGACATGGCCGACGCTATCGACTACGATTCCTTCCGGCCGATACATGCTGGCCAGGGTGGCGGTAAGTCCGTCACCTGCGTAGCGCTGGACGCCGTCGCCCGCGAACGTGGTGATCACGTTGTTCAGCACGCGGCGCAAACGGTGATTCTCGAAGTCGGAGATGATCAGCGCGTTCTGGTTGTCGATGGCGAGGCCGCGCGGGCGATTCAGGCGGGCGCTGGTGGCGGGACCGTTGTCGCCAGCGAAACCCGCGACGCCCGCTCCGGCGAACGTGGAGATGATGCCGCGAGAATCGATGCGGCGCACGCGGTGGTTCGCCGTGTCCGAGATGTACAGGTTTCCGGCGGAATCCAGCGCGAGACCGGAGGGCTCGTTCAGCAGAGCTTGAGTCGCTACGCCACCGTCACCCGACGATCCGGAGCGCCCGGCGGCTCCAGCCACATTGGTCCACAGGCCGCGGCTGTCGACGCGGATCACCCGATGGCAGCCGGTGTCGGCGATCAGCAGGTCCCCGTTGGGGAGAATCAGCAGGCCGGAGGGGCGCAGCAGGCCGGTGAGGGTACACGTGGTGCCGTCCCCGGCGATGGTCTCGATCGCGCCCGCGGGGTTGATGCGGCGTACGCGGTTGTTCAAGGTGTCCGCGAAGAAGACATTATTACTTGCGTCCACGGTGAGGGCTTCGGGCGCGTTCACCTGCGCGTTCACGGCGGGACCGCCATCGCCGGAGAATCCGAAGAAGCCGGTGCCGCCGATTCGGGAGATGGTGCCGTCCGGCGCGACCCGGCGGATCACCTGCGCGAATGCATCGGTGAAGTAATAGCTGCCGTCGCGACCGAGGCCGATGCCCATCGGTCCGTTCAGCACCGCGGACAAGGCGGGCAAGCCATCCGGGCTCGCCACCTGGCGTCCGGTGCCCGCCACGACCCGGATGCTGCCGGAGGGGCTGACTTCCAGAGCGCGGAACGAAGCGGTGTCGGCGATCAGGATCGTGCCGTCCGGGTCGACGTGGATGCTGAAGGGATAGTTGAGCGCGGCCTGCGTGGCCACGCCGGGGATTCCCGAGAAGCCGTCCCGTCCGTTTCCGGCGACGGTGCTGATGATCCCCTGCGGCGTGATGCGGCGGATGCGGTTGTTTACGTAATCGCTGAAATACAAGTTGCCGGCACCGTCAAAGCCGAGCGCATACGGCCAGTACAGGGCAGCGGCGCGGGCCTGTCCGCCGTCGCCGGAGAATCCGGCCGCGCCGGTGCCGGCAAAGGTGGTGATTACGCCTTGCGCATCGACCTTGCGGATGCGGTTGTTGAAGGTATCGGCGATATAGATTTCGTTGCCGGGACCCACCGCGACGCCATATCCAGTGATGCTGGCCTGGGTGGCGGGTCCGCCGTCACCGGCGAATCCATCGCGGCCGTTGCCGGCGATCGTGGTGATGACGCCCTGCGGATCCACCCTGCGGATCCGGTTGTTGCCGGAATCGGTGATATAGACGTTGCCCTGTCCGTCGATGGCGAGTCCGACGGGGAAGTTCAATCGCGCGCTGGCAGCCTGGCCGCCGTCGCCCGAGAAGCCGCGTTCTCCGGTTCCGGCGAAGGTGCTGATCACGCCGGCGGGGGTGACGCGGCGGACGCGATGGCTGGAGGCATCGGTGATGTACAGGTTCCCGGCGCGGTCGAATACGACGCGCTCCGAATCGTTCATCCCGGCGTCCACCGCCTGTCCTCCGTCGCCCGAATAGGTCGGAATGCCGTTGCCGGCCACGCGGAACAGGCGTCCGTCGCGGTCGATCCGGACCACGACATCGCGGAAGATGTCGGCGATGTAGATCTCGCCGTTGGGACCTCGGGTGACGCCGGTGGCGCCGATGGAAGCCTCCAAGGCGGGCGTGCCGTCGGCGGCGGGCACGACATCGGTGCCGGCCAGGGTGCGAATGATCCCCTGGGCTACCGCGGCATGGGGCACCGCAAAGCCGGCAAGGGCAGAGAACAGGATTAAGGATCGCAGTGCAGTCATAGAAACACCTACCTCGGGCGGGACGCTCGCTCTCGTAATTATACGCGCAGGATGGAGCAAATCCCGGTCATGGCGGCGGTGCCGGGATCAGGGCAAATAGACGAACTCGTTTCGATTCAACATCGCGAGGGCGAAGTCGGCGACCGTGCCGCCGCGCGCGAGGAAGTCCGCGCTCAACTTTTGCTCGGCGGGCGACGGAGAACGGGACAGCGCCAGGCGGTGCGCCTCCGGAACGATGCAAGCCGCGCCGCCCCGGCAAAGCTTCTCCAAGCGGGAGGCGAAGGCGGCCGCCTGCTCCTGCATGAAGTCGCTATTGATGCCGTTCAGTGCCTGCAGGGCGTGGGTGGACACCGAGCGCTCCGGGCAGGAGGTCATGGCGTCGGGCTGATCGAAGTTCGCCAGCATCGGCAGACGGACGGTCCGCTTGTTCAGCAGGTACAAGGATCTGCGGTACCGCTCGCTGACATCCCTGGGCAGCGGCCAGAGGTTATCGGGCTCGAACTCGGTGAAGATCAGGTCGTAGACCTCTTTTTCGATGGGGACGCGCACCGGGGGACCGCCGGCCTTGAGGTTCAGCTTGCCGCTGACCGCGAGGATCGAATCGCGGATCTGTTCGGCGTCCATGCGGCGGCGATGGGCGCGCCAGTAAAAGCGATTTTCGCCATCGATAGCCGCGTTCGCCGCAACCGTCGCGGTGGATTGCCGGTATGCGGCGGAAGTGACGATGAGGCGGTCGAGTTTCCGGATGTCCCAGCCTGAGGCGACAAACTCGGCCGCCAGCCAGTCCAGCAGCTTGCGGTTGCTGGGCCGTTTGCCCAGCGCGCCGAAGTCGTTGGGAGTTCCTACCAGGCCGGCGCCCATCCGGAACTGCCATATGCGGTTGACCATCACCCGCGCCGTGAGCGGATGATCGGGCGAGACGAGCCAGCGGGCGAGAGCCGCGCGCCTTCCCGAGACAGACTGTGGAAACGCGGCGTCTGGCGCGGTCAGCACTTTGGGCAGCCCAGCATCCACGCGATCCAGCTTGTGGCGGTGATCGCCGCCTTTCAGGATGTGGGAAGCGGGTGCTTCGGCCATATTGGCGACGGCGTACGCAGTGGCGGGGGGCTGTGGCTCGTCGAGGTCGATGTCGTGGAGCCGGCGGCGCAACTCGGCGCGGCGGGAACGCAGCGGCTCCGGGATGCGGGCCACCAACTCATCCCACAGGACTTCCGTCAGGTCCTCGGCCTCCTTCGCCAGGATCCTTTCTTCCTCGCTGCGCTGTTCCTTGGGCTTGGCCATGGCGGCGATCTGACGTGGATTCAGCCGGGCGCGCTTCTCCGCCTCGATCGCAGCCCGATAGGGCTTCTCCAAGGAGCGAATCTCCTCCGCGACGGGCTTGCGGCGAGCTTCATGCTCCGCTTTCGCGTTCGTAAAAGCATCCTTTTCCGCCGCGCTAGCAATCTCGATGTCCCTGCCTTCGGTCGCCGCGAAGACTGCCTGCAGACGGTAGTAATCGCTTTGCAGAATCGGATCGAACTTGTGGTTATGGCAGCGGGCGCAGCCGACTGTGATGCCAAGGAAGACGCTGCCGATGGCGCCCGCCATCTCCGTGAGCACTTCCTGCCGGTTCATCTCTTCGTCCTGATTGCCGGCCACCAGGTGAATTGGGCCCGCCCTGTGGAACCCGGTGGCGATCAGGGCCTCGTGGTCGCCGGGGAACAACTCATCACCGGCGATCTGTTCCTTCACGAAACGGTCGAAGGGCTTATTGGTCTGGAAGGAGCGTACGACGTAGTCGCGATATCGCCAGGCGTGCGGCCGCTCGGCGTCGATCTCGTAGCCGTTGGTGTCGGCGTAGCGAACCACATCCAGCCAGCGCTGTGCCCACCGTTCGCCGTACTGTGGCGAAGCCATCAGGCGGTCCACCAGGTTCTCGAACGCGGCGGCGGAGCGATCTTTGAGAAAAGCGTCCACTTCGCCGGGGGTTGGCGGCAACCCGGTCAGGTCCAGGGCGACGCGCCGCACCAGCTTTTCGCGTGCCGCGGGAGGCGAGGGCGCTAGCTTCTTCTCCCGCATGGCTTCCAGAAGAAATGCGTCCACCGGCGTGCGGATCCACGGATCCGTCAGCGACGGGACCGCCGGACGCGCCACTTTTTGAAACGACCAGAAGTTGCGCCGGTTGTTGATGAAAGCGTCGTCGCGATCGTCCCAGGCGGTCAGGCCGAACGCGGCGGCGAGGGCGAAAGCGGCGGTGGCGCGCCGAACATGCATCGCCCCTATTCTAGAACGCGGGAACAATAACGGGACGCGCCCCCCGCTCGGCTATACTGGTGATTACTCCCCCGAGTGGTTCCGATGTCGCAACGGCCATTCGTCCATCTTCACTGCCACACCGATTACTCGCTGCTTGACGGGGCGTGCGAGATCTCGCAGCTCATGGACCTGGCGGCGGAGCAGCAGCAGCCCGCGATCGCCATGACCGATCACGGCAACCTCTTCGGCGCGGTGGAGTTCTACAACGCGGCCAAGGACAAGGGCGTACATCCGGTGATCGGCTGCGAACTGTACATCAGCCAGCAGAGCTACTCCGTCAAGAACGACACCAACCCTTACAACCACCTGGTGGTTCTGTGCGAGAACCAGGAGGGCTACCGCAACCTGATCCAACTGGTGTCCACCGGATACCTGGACGGCTTCTACTACAAGCCCCGGATCGACAAGGATCTGCTGGCGCGGCACTCCAAGGGCCTGATCGCCTTCTCCGCCTGCCTGCGTGGCGACATCAACGAGGCCCTGCGGGACAGCCGGGAGGAGGAAGCGCGGCGGCTGGCCGGCGAGTACTCGGACATTTTCGGGCCAGGCAACTTCTTCCTCGAAATGCAGGATCATAGCCTTCAGTGGGATGCTCCGGTGATGCGCGGCGTGCGCAAGCTCGCCTCCCAGACCGGACTACCGCTGGTGGTTACCAACGACGCGCACTACATGCGCCACAGCGACGCCCGGGCGCACGAGATCCTGCTGTGCATCCAGACCGGCAAGACCATGGCGCTGCCGCGCGAGCAGCGCATGCACTTCTCCACCGACGAGTTCTATCTGAAAACCCGGGCGGAGATGGAGAAGCTGTTCGGCGACACTCCGGAGGCCCTGGACCGCACCTGGGAGATCGCGCAGCGCTGCCAGTTGAAGCTGGAGAAGGTGAAGGACCCCTTCCCGGACTTCGCGGTTCCCGAGGAGCACGACATCCACAGCTACTTCGAGTTCGTCGCCAAGACGGGCTTCGAGAAGCGCCGCGAGCGTCTGGAACTGCTGCGGCAGCAGGGCCGGCTGAAGCACGACATCCCGGAGTATTACGAGCGGCTGCGGAAGGAAATCGGGATCATCCAGCAGATGAATTTCTCGGGCTACTTCCTCATCGTCTGGGATTTCATCCGCTTCGCCAAGCAGAAGGGCATTCCGGTGGGTCCGGGCCGCGGTTCCGCCGCCGGATCGCTGGTCAGCTACGCGATGGAAATCACCGACATCGATCCGCTCGAGTACGGGCTGCTGTTCGAGCGGTTTTTGAATCCGGAGCGCGTGTCCATGCCCGATATCGACATCGACTTCTGCACCCGCGGCCGCGCTGAAGTGATCCAGTACGTCACCGAGAAATACGGGCGGGAGAAGGTGGCGCAGATCATCACCTTCGGCACGCTGGGCGCCCGCGCCGCCATCAAGGACGTGGGCCGCGCGCTGAACCTGGAATTCGGCGAGGTGGAAAAGCTGACCAAGCTGATTCCCACTCAACCGCTGAACATCAAGCTGAAGGACGCGATCGCGGCGGAGCCCGGCCTGGAGGAAAGCGCGCGCAAGGACCAGAGGGTGAAGGACGTCCTGCAGATCGCGCAGCGGCTGGAGGGCATGGCTCGCAACGCCAGCGTCCATGCCGCCGGCGTGGTGATCTCGCCGCTCCCGCTGAAGGAACTGGTCCCGCTTTACAAGACGAACAAGGATGAAATCGTCACCCAGTACGACATGGTGGGTCTGGAGAAGCTGTCGCTTCTCAAGATGGACTTCCTGGGTCTGACAACGCTGACCATCATCGCCGACGCCCTGAAGCTGATCGAGAAGCATCGGGGTAAGGCCCTGACCATCGACGATATTCCCATCACGGACAAGGAGACGTTCGAGCGCATCTTCCACCGCGCCTACACGAGCGGCGTGTTCCAGTTCGAATCGGCCGGCATGCGCGATATTCTCCGCCGCTACCAGCCGGACCGGGTGGAGGATCTGATCGCGCTCAACGCGCTCTATCGCCCCGGTCCCATGGACATGATCGATGACTTCATCGACCGCAAGCACGGCCGCAAGGAAGTCGCCTACGATCTGCCGGAGATGAAGGAAATCCTGGAAGAGACCTTCGGGGTAATGGTCTACCAGGAGCAGGTGATGCAGATCTCGAACAAGCTGGCGGGCTACTCGCTGGGGGACGCCGATCTGCTGCGCCGTGCGATGGGCAAGAAGAAAGCCGATGAAATGGCGCAGCAGCGGGAGCGCTTCATTGAAGGCGCGCGCAAGCTGGGCTTCCCGCAGAAGAAGATCGAGAAGATTTTCGACCTGATGGCGAAGTTCGCCGGATATGGCTTCAATAAGTCGCATTCGGCGGCTTACGCCTACCTGGCGTATGTCACCGCCTACCTGAAGGCTCACTACCCGGTGGAGTTCATGAGCGCGCTGCTCACCTCGGAAACGGGCAACACCGCCAAGGTGGTGAAGTACATCAACGAATGCCGGGACATGGGCATCAAGGTGCTGCCGCCGGACGTAAATTCCTCCGACATGAGCTTCACGCCGTCGGGCGAGGCGATCCGTTTCGGCCTGGGCGCGATCAAGAACGTCGGCGGCAACGCGGTGGAGTCCATTGTGGGGGCGCGCGCCGACGGCGGCCTGTTCCGCAACATTTTCGAATTTTGCGAGCGTGTCGATCTGCAGGCGGTGAATCGCCGCATGATCGAGAGCTTCATCAAGGCCGGCGCGATGGATTCGCTCGAAGGCACCCGCGCGCAGCAGTTCGCCGTCGTGGAAAGCGCCATGGAAGCCGGGATGCGCGCTCAAAAGGACAAGATCAGCGGGCAGGGCGGCCTGTTCGGCGAACTGATGGCGGAGCAGCCTGAATCCGGACGCCAGTTGCCGCGCGTGAACGACTGGACCGAGCACGAAAAGCTCGCGGCCGAAAAGGAAATGACTGGTTTCTACGTCACCGGGCATCCGCTGGATCAGTACGCGGACAAGGTGTCGGAACTCGCCACCCACTTCTCCGATTCGCTGGAAGGCCTCGACAAGGGCGTCGAGGTGAAACTCTGCGCCATCCTCACCGGCGTGCAGCGTCGCCGCAACAAGGAAGGCAAGCCGTGGGCCGCCATGACCCTGGAGGATCGCAACGGCGCCCTCGAGGCGATGTTGTTCACCACCAACTTCGAGCGGCTGCAGAATGAATTGGTGGAAGACCGCGCGGCGCTGGTGCGGGCGCAGGTGCTTCCCGAGGAGGGTGGTCCACCCAAGCTGTCGATTCAGGACATCGTGCCGCTGGAGCTGGCCCGCGTGAACCTGCCCTCGCTGATCTCCATTCGAATCCGGCTGGGCGCCAACGGCTCCGGGGACAAGGCGCAAGAGCTGCAGAGCCTGTTCTCGCGCAAGCCGGGCGATGCCGGCGTCCGCCTCCGGCTGGAAAAGTCGCGCGACTTCTCGCTGATCCTGGATGTCCCCGCCAAGGTGCGCCCGGATAAGGAATTCCGCGCCGAAGTGGCGCGCATCTGCGGCGCGGAAGCGATGGAAATCCTAGCGGGCTGAAGCCGCGGCCGCCTTGCCCCGCGCGTCAACCGCTTCCAGCCAGGGATCGCGCCCGGCGATGAGATCCTGGCGGCGGTAGCGGATGGCCACGTTCGGCGTGACGCCACGCCGCTCCAGGGCGACACCGCCGGCGTCCTCGTAGTTGGCGATCACGTATTGCAGCACCCCGCCGGTCGGCAGCGGCGTCACCACGGAGGGCAGCACCGCGCCCGCGGTCTGGGTCCCGATCACCAGGGCTCCGCGGTTGGTCTGCATGCCCCGGGCGAAGATCTCCGCCGTGCTCCCGGTCCACTCGTCCACCAGAACAAACACCCGGCCGGCGTACGCCCGATCGCCGGTCCCCGGATAAGACTGCGGCTGCTCGGAGCCGCGGAATTTCATCACACCCAGCGAGCCCGGTCCGGCGATCAGCATGTTGGCCAGCGCCGGCGCCAGTTGCCCCGCGCCGCCGCGATTGCCGCGCAGGTCGATGACCAGTTCGGAGGTGTCGCTCAGTTCGCTGATCGCCTGCCGGAATTTCGCGGCCAGATCGCCGGAGAAAACGTTCCAGCGGATGTATCCCCGCGCCGGGCTCAGCCGCCGGAATTCGAAGGACAGCGTCAGCGGGGCGCGGGGCCGGCGCGGGATCACCAGCGTGCGCGTCTCGCCCGCCTCGTCCCGAGCCTCGATTTCCACCGAGGAATCCAGCGGGCCGTCCAGCTTCTCCGCCGCCGCCCTGCTGATCTCCAGCTCATCCCGCAGGGCGAATCCGGTCTTGCCCGCGCGATCCGTGGCCCAGATCTCGCGCGGCTCCCGGCCGCCGATGCGGCGGATCACCCAGCCGCGCTTGACCCCCGCCGCTTCGGCGTTGGAGCCGCGTCCCACCCCGATCACCAGCAGCTCGTTCTCGATCCAGCGCGAATCGATGCCGACCGTGGCGGGCGGCGGCGCGTTGGGAAGCAGCAGCCCGTCCACACGATGCACTTTCTCGGGCGGCGCGACCCGGAAGTGCGAAACGCCCAATTCCTGGGTCATCGCGTTCAACAGATCATGGAACGCGGCGCTTTCTTCCGTTTGCGGAACCTTCGGCTCATATTGGCCGCGAATTGCCTTCCAGTCGCGGCCATTGAACGTGCGGTCGTAGTAGGTTCGGTCGATGGTCCGCCACACCGTGTCAAACGTCTCCATCCGGATGTTCTCCGGAATGGGCGCGGCGAAGGCCGCCGCCGCGATCAGGGAAAGAAAGCGGCGTCTCATAACCCTTGCGCCAGCCGGTCCGCCAGCAACGGAGGCAGGCCGGCCTCCAGGATTGCCTGCTGCGCCCCGCGGATATCGTACGCCACCCGGCGGAACGCGACATAGCGGCGATCCGAGTCGTAAATCGCGTAGCCGCAGCGCGGGTCGCCGTCGCGCGGCTGGCCCACCGAGCCAGGATTGATCAGATACGCGCGATCCGGCTCGATCTCCAGATCCGCGCCGCTCGATTGCGGAGGTACTTTCGGAATTCGTTTCACGCCGCTTCTATGGACGAGGAACCCCCCTTGAACGTGAGTGTGCCCGAAGAAAGTAACCAGGGCGTTCAGGAAAGGCGCGTTATGCGCGGCATCCTGGATCGAGATCAGATACTCGTCTTCGTCCGACGGCGAGCCATGCAGAATTTCGAAGTCCTGCACGCGGAGCGGCCCCTTGGGCAGGTTGTACAGGTACTGAACGCTTTCGGCGCCCAGAATCTCGCGCGTCCACAGCGCGGAGGTGCGGGCCACCGGATTGAACCATTCCAGATCGTCCAGACCCGCGGCGGCTTTGTCGTGATTGCCGCGGCAGATGGTCTTGACATTCGCCCGCGTCCAGTCCAACACGTACTTGGGATCGCCGCCGTAGCCGACGATGTCGCCCAGGCAGAGGATCTCCTCGTACTTGCCCGCGGCGTCGGCGAGCGCCGCTTCCAGTCCCTGGCGGTTGCCGTGGATATCGCTGAGAATCAGGTAGCGCACAGGCGTAGGAGAGCCACCTCCGGAGGCGCGCCGGCCCGGATCGGCACCCCGATCGTTCCGATTCCGCGGTTCACGAAAGCGAATCTGCCCGCCTGCTGGTAAAGTCCATCGACGTACGGCGTGAAGAAACGGGCGACGTTCAGATCCTGGCGCAGAATCTCAAAGTTGACCTGCCCGCCGTGGGTGTGGCCCGCCACCGTGAGGTCGAAGCCTTGCGCGGCGGCCGTGGGGAACACGTCGGGGTTGTGCGACAGCAGAATATTCGGCACGCCGGGCAATACCAGCGGCTGCGTGCGCTGCAGGTACTTCCTCCAGCGCGGCTGATAGTCCACGCCCGCGATGCGGACGTCCTTGCCGTTATAAGAAACCGTCACCGCCTGATTGCGCAGGTAGCGCAACCCGAAGGCAGCCCCAGCGGCGGTGACGTAATCCTCCGCATCGGCATAAATCTCGTGGTTGCCGTGACAGCCGAACAGGCCCAGCGCTACTTTGAGGCGCCGCAGTTCGTTCAGGCATTGATCCAGGGGATCGCCGGCGCTGGAGATCAGGTCTCCGGTTACGAAGCCTAGGTCCGCCTTGGTCTCATTGGCGAGGCCGACGGCGCGCGCCAGCTCGGCGCGGGAGAGAAACTCGCCCAGGTGGATGTCGCTGAGCTGCACGATCCGCAAGCCATGCAACTCGCGCGGCAGATTCGGAATCGCGATGTCGGCCTCGCGCAGATCCAGGCGGCTGCGGCCGATCAGCAATCCGTAGCCAACCGCGGCCGCGGGCGTCGCGTACAGGACGCTTCCGGCCGCGTGGAGAAAGCGGCGGCGCCGAGGGTCGGGCAGCTCGGATGTCCGCAGCCGCCGCGCCACCGGATGTACCACCGAGTAGGCCAGCACCAGCGCGGAGATCATCAGGCCCGCGGCGCGGATCCATTCCGCGGCGGGCGAATTCACCCATTCGCGGACCTGCGCCGAGCGCAGCAGGAACCCGCACGCGCACACGGCGGCGAGCAGCCCAGCCATCGTTACCTCGCGCCACGGCCGCTGTCCGGGCGCGGACCCGCGCCAAACCCGCCACAACCAGAAGGCGATCAGCAGAAGGACCGCGACCAACACCACAAATTCCGGAATGTGCCGGGAGGAAAAAGGCATGACCACAGCCACTTTTATCTTAACTTGCGGTCCTTTCCGTCTCGTCGCGAATAGCGGCGCGAGCCAGGCGAATGCTATCCGGGATGCCGATGCCGTGGTAGGCGTTGCCGATGATCCGCAGACCGGGGATCGCGGCGGCGCGGTCCTCGATCGCCTTCACCCGCGCCGCGTGCCCGATGGTGTATTGCGGCATGGATCGGGGCCAGCGGCCGATCATCGCGTCCAGGGGTTCGGCCGTGACGCCCATGAATTTACGCAGTTCGGCGCGCGCGATCGCCACCAATGCGTCGTCGCTCTCCTCCAGAACGGCCTCTTCCCCCTTGCCGCCGAAGAAGACCCGCACCGCCACCCGGTCCTGGGGGACGCGATGATCCCACTTGGTGCCGATCCAGGTGGCCGCCATGATGTGATCGCGCTCCTTCTTGGGCACCAGAAATCCGAATCCGTTGGTGGGTCCGTTGAACTGCTCGCGGCGATAGACCAGCGCCAGGGTCAGCGATGGCGTGTACGGGATCTCCAGGAGCAGGCGCGCGAGTTCGGGATCGACGCCGCCCAGAAGCGTTCCGGCAGCCCAGGCCGGAACGGCGAGGATCACGCGCGAAGTCTCCATCCAAGCGCCACCCGCGCGAACACGAAAGCCGGACTCTGTCCGTTCCAGAGCGTCGGCGCGGTGATGGACGATGTGATCTCCCACTCGCGCTGCGAGTGTGTCGATCAGCTCGCCGAGCCCGCCCTGCAGACTTTGGAAGATGGACCCCTGCGGCGCGGGACGGCGCTCCTGCTCCAGCCCGCGAATCAGGCTGCCGTGCTTGCGCTCCAGTTCGACGAACTGCGGAAAAACGCTGCTGGCACTAAGCTCGGCGGGGTCTCCGCCATAGACTCCCGCCAGCAGCGGCTCGGCCAGGTAGTCGAGCGCTTCGGTTCCGAAGTGATCCCGGATGAAACTGGCGACGCTTCGTTCGGGAACGCCGGCGGGCTTCCAGTCGAGATCGGCCAGGATCGCCTGTTTGCCAGCGTCGGTGAGGAGTTCGGAGTCGCGCAGCGCGGCGAGATCCGTGGGAACCATCAGGTTCAAGCCGCGCGGCATCGGGATCAGCCGCCCGCCCCGCCAGATGTAGGTGACCCGCGCGTGGTCATTGGAGCCCATCAGGCGTTCGCCCAGGCCAAGCTCGCGAACCAACTCCACCGCGGCGGGCTTGGTGGAGAGGAAGCTTTCCGGACCTGCTTCCAGCCGGCAGCCCGCGAAATCGCGGGTCTCGATTAGCCCTCCGGCGCGCGGTTGCGCCTCCAGCAGGCGAAAAGGCACGCCCGACCGTGCGAGGTCATAGGCAGCCGTGAGTCCGGAAATGCCGCCGCCGATGATGAGAACCAAGTGGAAACCTTACGGCCGAAATTCGCGCACGATCTCGACCGCGGCCTTCACGTTCTCCACCGGAGTTTCCGGCAGAATTCCGTGGCCGAGATTGAAAATGTGGCCGGGACGCGCGCCGGTGCGCTTCAACAGCTCGTGGATGCGGGCTCGCAGTTCCGGCAGCGGCGCGAACAGAACCGCGGGGTCCAGGTTGCCCTGAATCGCCGAGCGGTAGGAAATGTCCATCCACGCCTGATCGATGTTGATGCGCCAGTCCACGCCCATCACGTCGCCGCCCGCCGCGTGCAGCTCGCGGAAGAAGCCGGAACACCCGGTGCCGAAGTGAATCACCGGAACGCCGGAGGAGCGGACGCGGTCGATCAGCGCCCGGGAATAAGGCGCGACGTAGCGCACGTAATCGTCCGGACCGAGCGCGCCCACCCAGGAGTCGAAAACCTGAATCGCGCGCGCGCCGGAAGCCACCTGCAGCACGGCGAAGGAGCCCAGCACGTCCACCAGCTTGCCCATCAGGCGGCGCCACAGCGTCTCATCGCGATACATCATCGCCTTGGTTCGGAGATAGTTGCGCGACGGCCCGCCTTCAATCATGTAGCTGGCGAGCGTAAACGGCGCGCCGACGAAACCGATCACGGGAACGCGGCCGGCCAGCGCGCGAACCACTTGCTGAATGGACTCGCCCACGTAGCCGAGGTCGTCCGTGTTGGAAATAGAGAGAGAATCGATATCGGAAGAGGTGCGTACCGGATTGTCGATCGCGGGACCTTCGCCGGCGACGAACTGAAGCTTCAGGCCCATGGGCTCCACCGGAAGCAGAAGGTCGGCGAAGATGATGGCGGCATCGACGTCCAGCACTTCGACGGGTTGCAGCGTGACTTGGGCCGCCAGATCGGGACGCTTACAGATCTCGAGCAAGCCGTGCTTGGCCCGGATCTCCCGGTATTGCTTCATATAGCGGCCGGCCTGGCGCATAAACCACACCGGACGGACGTCGGTGGGCCTGCGCCGGCAGGCATCCAGAAACCGGCTGCTCATTGGAGGTACACGCATCGCAACTCTCCCGTTCTTCCGGATTCGCCGCAGGCTTGTAGGTTGTTCAAAACACGAGCGCGCGAATCGCTCCAGAGGCGCAGCGGAGGGAAATCCCGCGCCGCTTCTTCGAGAGTAGCACAAGGGCGAAATGTGAGCGTAGTGTTTCGACCGTAAGCGATTGAGAAGATTGCAGATATTCCTTTGGTCCTGCAATACCGCCCTGGGGAGCGCCCGCCGGATCTCCGGAGTGTTCCCTAATCGACTCGACCAGCTCCACTTGACGAGAATCGATAAGAGGTTTATTGTTATTCGATATGGAACCGACCGCGCGAACAGCCCTGCCTCTCGCCCGATTTGCCCTGAAAACCGCCATTCTGCTGAACTGGCTGCTCGCCGCCGCCATTCTCATTCTTCTGCTGTTTCTGCCGCACGAGCAGTGGATTCTGAAATCCTTCCAGCTTGCGCCATCGCCCGATGCAGAACGGCTGGTGATGGGCCTTCGCGCGATCGCGGGAATCGGCCTTGCCTCCGTGCCGCTGAACTATGTCGTCCTGCAGCGTCTGCTCGCGATGGTGGAAAGCGTCCGCGCGGGCGAGCCGTTCGAGCGCGCCAACGTTCTGCGTCTGCAGGCGATCGCCTGGGCGCTGCTGGCGCTGCAACTCCTCAGCCTGACGGTCGGCGCGATTGCGAGAACCGTCTCCACCCCGGCGCATCCGGTGAAGATGGATGCCGGCTTTTCCGTGAGCGGATGGCTCGCCGTATTGCTCACATTCGTTCTGGCGCGCGTGTTCGCGGAAGCTACGCGGATGCGCGACGACCTGGAAGGAACGGTGTAAGCGTGGGCATCGCCATTAAGCTCGACGATCTGCTCCACGAGCGCCGGATGACGCTGACCGAGCTTGCGGATCGCATCGGGATTACGCTGGCCAACCTGTCGATTCTGAAAACCGGCAAGGCTCGCGCCATCCGCTTTTCCACCTTGGAGGCGATCTGCGAAGCGCTTTCCTGCCAGCCGGGTGACCTGCTTCGCTTCGAGCCGGACCAGGATCAGCGTCAGCAGCCCGAACTCACGGCCTCGGGCAAGGAACTGTAGACATGCGGCACAGCAATCTTCTCACCGTGACGTCTCTGCTTTCCATCGTCTTCATGGCGCTCCACTTGGCTGACGACATTGTTCGCGGGCTGGAGTCCGGGGGGATGTCGACGCTGGCGGGCATCCTGATCCTGGTGATCTGGCTGTACGGAACCCTGATCCTGGCGGAGCGGCGCGCCGGCTACATCATCATGCTCCTCGGGTCGATTGGCGGCGCGGCGGTGCCGGTGATCCACATGAAGGGAGCGGGGCTCGCCGGCGGCAGCATTGCCGGATCGAGCGGGGTCTTCTGGTGGGTGGCGGTGTTGATCGGGCTGGGCATCACGGCCATCTTCTCCGCGGTTCTTTGCGTGCGCGGTTTGTGGCAGAGGCGGACAGGATGAACCGTCTCCTGCCGGAACAGATCGACAATCATTATCGGGGCCGCGTTCTGGCGATCTGGCTTTTCGGTCCCCTGGCTTTGGCGAAGTTGCTGCAGGGGGCGAATATCGCCGGTCTGCTGGGGACAGGAAAAAGCCGGCAGATTCTCGAATCCGCGGACCGGGTTCCGGTCAGCGAGTTTCCACCTGAGGCAGCCTCCCACCTGGTCTTTCTTTTTGCCGCGTGGGGACTGGGCGTATTCCTCTTGGGCCTTCTGGGGATGATCGTGCTGATTCGCTACCGGGGCATGATCCCGCTGCTGTTCCTGATTCTGTTAGTCGAGCAGGTCGGCCGGAAAGCCCTGTCGTCGGTGCACCTCGGCCACGCCTTCTGGTCAGTCTCAGCCAGTGCCGCGAATCTAATCAATTGGGTTTTTCTTCTGGCCGCCGGTGTGGGTCTCGCGCTGTCGCTCGCCCGGCGCAAACAGCCAACCGCTCCCGCCTGATCCGCGCCTCGTCGGTGCCAGGCACCACCTGGCACCGATCCGGCTCGTGCGGCGAAATAACCCGATACCAGTCATCGGGTTGACGGGAGTTCACGAGCCCGCGAAAAGCGCCCGCCGACGATACCCCCTCCCCTTTCGATTGCATCTTGCCCCACTGCCGGGCGCAAGCATCGGACCCGCGGCTCAGCCCCACGGAACGGCCGCGTTTTTCGGGTTTTCTCGTCGGCAGGCGGGTCCTTGAAAAGTGCCCCAGAACGAACTGGGGCACCTTTTGCGGAGTCAGATTTCCACAAACTAAGCGATAGATTTACAAGAGGATCCTCGCGTCAGCCCCACTGGATCGGTGCCTGGCACCACCAGGCACCGATCGGAGGAAACTGCATCAATCCACCACCGCGATCTCGTCCCCGCGCCGGATGGTCCCCTCCACCAGCACGACCCCATAAACCCCCGCCTTCCCCTCGCGGTCGCGAGCCAGCCGGCTCATGATCGCGGGGTTCGCTTCGGCCGTGTCCGGATCGAGGGTGATCATCTTGCACCGCGAGTCGCGGTTCACCACGGCGATCACCGCCTTGTCGCCGATTCGCAAGGTCCGGCCCACGAACCGGTCCTCTCCGAAGCCTTCCCCGGAATCGAGTTCAGCGTAGATGCTCGCCCGGAATCGCCGCTTGTCCATGTCGATTCCCACCTCTTCGCCGAGCTGGCGAACGGTCTGAATGGAAAAAATCGAAATCGGGCGGCAATCGGTCATGGAGCGATGCGAGCGCAGCAGCGTCAGCTCGTGGCGCTCGCGAATGCCTTCGCGAAGCAACGCGCACAGCCGGGGATCGTCAATCGCGAGTCGTTCTCCGGACGGCGTGTCCACATCCACCATCAGATCGGCGGCATCTCCGTAGACCGGCGTCACACCCGACCCGAGCGCATCCGCCTCCGCAAGATTGTCCGGCCTCATGGCACGCTCGGGATGGCGGTAATGGGGGCGATACAACAGCATCTGCTCCTGCTCCCGCCCGGTGAGCCACGGGAAGCCTGGAGGCGCCGCCGAGCTCCGGAAGGCGTACCAACGGTCGCCGTACACGCCGGCGAATCCGGCAAAGGCTTCCTGGAGTTCTTCCCCGCGCATGCTCTTCACGGGATACCGCCACAAGCTTTCCACCTTGCCAACGACTTTCATTGCCATGACCACCTCGCCCCCCGGACCAGGCCGGAGTCTCAGCTCAACTTGGGATGCATCTTGCGCCACTCGGTGGCCTGCTCATAGGCCAGCGCTGCGCGCAGCGGCGTTCCTTCCTCGTACAAGCGGCCGGCGAAGCACAACCCGACCGGCTGATCCTGATTCAGAATCCCGCATTTCACCACCACCTGCGGTTGCCCGGTCAGGTTGGTGATGGACAGCGATGCGCTTTGGTTGGACGAAATCAGGACATCCCAGCGAGAGAAGAACTCGTCCATCTTATGCTGCAGCAGCGTCCGGGCGCGCTGCGCGCGAATGTATTCGACGGCGGGGATGGCGCGGGCGGTGCGGAAGGTGTTGGGCCAATCGCCGGGAGCCTGGCCTTTCAACTTGCCCACCTGACCGTCGCGCGTGATTTCGTCGAAAGCAGCCGCGGCTTCGGCCGACAGCAGAAACATGAGCTGCTGCGTGGGGAACTCGGGAAGCTCCACCGGCTCCAGCTTCATGCCCGCCTTGCGGCACACCTCCAGCGCGTCCTCGTAGATTTTCTTGCGATCGCCGCTCATGCGGTCGAATTCGACTTTGGTAAAGCCGACGCGCAGCCCGGAGAGCGGCATCGCCGGGTTCCAATCCAGCGGAGCGTCCAGCGTGGTGTTGTCGCGTCCGTCCGGACCATACATCGCGTTCAGCACCAGGGCGCAATCCTCCACGCCGCGGCAGATGGGTCCGATTTTGTCCATGGTCCAGGAAAGGCCCATCGCGCCGTAGCGGCTCACGCGGCCATACGTGGGCCGGAGTCCGGTAACGCCGCAGGTGGTGGACGGCGAAATGATGGAGCCCAGCGTCTCCGTGCCGATGCTGAAGCCGACGCAACCGGCGGAGGTGGCGGACGCCGAGCCGGCGGAGGAACCGCTGGAGGTCCGCTCCGTATTCCAGGGGTTCTTGGTCATCCCGCCGAACCACAGGCCGCCCTGCGCCAGAGCGCCCATCGACAGCTTGGCCACCAGAACGGCGCCGGCTTCCCGCATTCGCGTGATGACCGTCGCGTCATAGTCGATCATCTGGTTCTCGAACGGTTCCGCGCCCCAGGTGGTGCGAATCCCCTTGGTGGCGAACAGGTCCTTGGCGCCGTAGGGAATGCCGTGCAGCGGCCCGCGATATTTGCCGGACTTGATCTCGGCGTCGGCTTGCGCGGCCTCACGGAGCGCGAGTTCCTCAGTCAGGGTCACCACAAAATTGAGCCTGGGCGCATAGCGCTTCAGCCGCTCCAGGTACATGCGAGTGAGTTCCGTCGACGAGACACGCCGCGCTTTCACGAGTGCTGCCAGGTCGGTCAGGGGAAGGAACGCGATTTCCTCAGTAGAGGTCCACTTCAGGGACGGCACGGAAATTTTTGACGGTGAGAACTTCGCCGGCCGCTTCTTCGGCTCTTTGCCCGGCAGGGCGGGCAGGAAGCGGAAGGCAGGCTCCGTATCATACGGGATGGGCAACGCGCGAAGCCGCTCGTACGAGGCGAGGTTGCGGTTCACTCCGTTCAGCGCCAGCTTCAGTTGATCTTCGGGGAACTCCAGCCCGATGGTGGCCAGCGCCTGCTTCAGCATTTCCACGGTGACCTTCTGCGGGGTCTGGTCCGGCGAATTCCGCTGTTGTCCGGCGAGCTCGACCTCCGACAACACGGCCGCCAGCGCGGGTCCCAGCATCATCCAGGCGCGGCGCGAGAGGTCCGGGGTGTTTGCAGAATCGTTGGCCATAAGTGGGTAGAGTACCGCGACAGACGCTTGGGGTGGTATAAGCGAGTGCGATGGGCGACAACATTCTCTCCGGACTGCGGGTGATCGACGCGGGCACTTACATCGCGGGACCCTGCAGCTCGACGGTGATGGCGGACTTCGGAGCCGAGGTGATCAAGATCGAGCGTCCCCCGGCGGGAGATCCGTACCGCGCCCTGCATACGCTCCCCGGAATGCCGGTGGCCGAAACCGATTACTGCTGGCTTCTCGACAATCGCAACAAGAAGAGCCTGGCGCTGAATATCGCGGAAGAAGCCGGACGCGAGGTCCTGATCCGCCTGGTGCGCAACGCCGATGTCCTGGTGACGAACTACCAGCCGCAGATGATCCGCCGCTTTCGATTGAGCTATGAGGAGTTGTCGGCGGAGAATCCGCGCCTGATTTACGCGAGCGTCACCGGCTATGGCGAGGTGGGAGAGGAAGCCGAGAAGCCCGGTTTCGACACCACAGCTTACTGGGCGCGGAGCGGGCTGATGGACATCATGCACAACTCCGATGCCGAGCCGGCGCGCAGTCCCGCCGGTTTCGGGGATCACCCCACGTCCATGGCGTTGTTCGGGGCGGTGATGATGGCGCTGTACCATCGCGAGCGGACGGGGCGCGGGTCCAAGGTGCTGACGTCGCTGATGGCCAACGGCGTGTGGTCCAACGGCTGCGCGATGCAGGCGGCGTTGCTCGGCGCAAAGTGGCCGGTGCGGACCTCGCGCAAGGATCCGCTGAGCCCGCTGGTGAACCACTATCTGTCGCGCGACGGCGCCCGCTTCATGCTCTGTCTGTTGAACCAGCAGGCCGAATGGCCGAGGCTGTGCGCGGCGATCGGGCAGCCGGAGCTCGCCGGTCACGAGAAGTTCCGCGACATCGCGCTGCGGGAAGCCAATCGCCGCGAACTGGTGTTCGTGCTGGACGAGGCGTTCGCGCGGGAGGACATGGCGGAATGGGTCCGGCGCTTCCAGCAGCACGAAGTGTTATGGGGTCCGGTGGCGACTTTGGACCAACTGGCGCGCGATCCCCAGTTGGACGCGGCGGGAGTCATCGCCCCGGTTGCCGGCACCCCGTGGCGCACCATCAGCAGCCCGATCCAGATGGCAGGGCGCGCCAAAGAGCCGGCGGGGATGCCGCCCAGTGTGGGCGAGCATTCCAGAGAGATTTTGGAGTCGCTCGGCTATTCACCCCAGGAAATCGCCGCGCTCGCCGATCGTGGCATCACCCTGTGATAGCATCACGCCTGAGATGCCGATCCTTGACTGGAGCAACATTCCACGTGAGCCGTTAAATGAGCGCATCGTGCGCCAGGCCATCCATACCGGCGCGCTGACCGTGGGCCGGTTTCATCTGAGCCAGGGTGCCGCAGTTCCGTTGCATCACCATGAAAATGAACAGGTTTCGATGGTGGAGAGCGGGCGTTTGCGATTCGTTCTGGACGGGCAAGAGACGGTCGCCGGCCCGGGCTCGGTGATCGCGATCCCGGCTCATGTGCCCCATGAAGTGGAAGCGTTGACGGATTGCGTGGTCGTGGATGTGTTCACCCCGCCCCGGCTCGACTGGATCCGGGGTGACGATGCCTATCTCAGGAAGTCCTGAAGTTGGTGATGAGAAAGCGCTCGCGATGGACCGGGCCTGACCCCTGCCAGTTGAAGTATTACCCGCTATCTGCCTAAGGTCAATTGATTTATCCACGAATTGCTGTTAAGATTCTGCCAAGTCAGCCGATAGTACTGTCAGTAATATGACTGAACCCGACAGCGAAGCCGTTCTGCATCAGTTCAACCGGCTTATGCAGGAGTTGCTGCGAGGCACGCTCACCCGGAACACGTTCCGGCCGTGGGAGGTGGAGATTTTGCTGGATATCGAGCTATGCAATCTCCGCGATGCCGCGAAGCGGGAGACGCTCCGCAGGTATCAAAAGGCTGTGCAGCGCCACATGGAGAAGGGCGCGAATCGCCCGCTGAAGCTCTCCGAGTATCTGGACGGGCTGAAAGCGAAGCGCGCGCAGCAAAACGGCACCCTTTCCACCGCGGCGTCCGGCCCCGCGCTATCCTGAAGTTTCATCTGCTCATTCAGGAGGGCTGATCATGGGTTGCAGTGGAGGCACGCTCGGTCCGCGGGATCCGGAAGCGAATCGCACCGGCCGCACCGTATTTTGCGTCAAGTTCCAGAGGGACATGCCGGGTTTGGATGAATCGCCGTTCGACAACCATCCGCTGGGTCAGAAAATCTTTGAGAACGTCTCCAAGGAAGCCTGGAAGCTCTGGCTGGAACAGATGAAGATGATCATGAACGAGTACCGGCTGAACCTGGGCACCGAAGAGGCCCAGAAGTTCCTGCTGGAGCAGATGGATCAGTATTTCTTCGGCGAAGGCTCCGCGTTCCCGCCGGGCTACGTTGCGCCCAAGTCCAAAGGCTGATTTGCCACGCCCGCCGCTTGCGAGCGGCATAGTACTGGTACACGCAATAGCGTCATATGCTGCTAAGCGGATCTACTTACCCGTATAATCGGTAGACCGTGAACTTATCTCGATTCCTGTTGTTGGGTACTGGACTGATCAGCATCTTCAGCGGACCCTTAAGCGCCCAGACTGTGGGCCAAAACGTCAATATGGTGTCCGGCACTGCCGTGGGAGAAGGCGACCCCTTCCTGCAGCGCCAGAATGAACCCTCAATCTCAGTTTCCACGCGCAATCCTCTGCACCTGCTGGCCGGAGCGAACGACTACCGGCTGGTGGACGTGCCTGGTCTTTTGAACAACAACGAGGAAACGGGCGACGTCTGGCTCGGCGTATTCCGTTCCACCGATGGCGGCAAGACGTGGCAGAGCGCTGTTCTTCCTGGATGCCCCTATCCGATCACGGCCTGCACTTCGGGTCCGCCCTCGGCGGTGACCGGCAGGCAGGCGGCGGCGGACGCTACTATCCGCTCCGCGCCGAACGGCATGTTCCACATGAACGGCATTGCCTTCGACCGCGGCAAGAATGCGCTGGGCAACATTTTCGTTGCCAGCTTCATCGATGACAACAACAAGGAAAACGGCAACCCGTTCCGTTACCTGGGCGCGGTGCAGGTGGATTCGGGAACGTCGGGACAGTTCCTGGATAAACCGTGGATCGCCACCGCGCTGAGCACCTCCGGGCGCAAGTGCACGATTCCGGGTTCGGGCTCGGTGCCGGCGCAGACGTTTGATGCCTACAACGTGTACATCGTGTACGCCAAGTTCGTGGGCAACAACTCCACGAGTTCCCAGATCATGTTCTCGCGCTCGCTCGATTGCGGGCAGACGTTCAGCAATCCGGTGAAGCTCAGCGAAAGCAATTCGCTGAACCAGGGGACGGTGATCGCGGTGAACCCGGCCAAGGAAGGCGAGATCTTCGTGGCCTGGCGGCGGTCGGCGAGCAGCAGCGACACCGACGCGATTCTGGTGACGAAGTCGACCGACGAAGGCCGCACCTGGGTGGGTCCGGCGCGCGTAGCGGTGAGTTTTGCGACGAATCAGTTTTTCGATCAGCCGCGCATTCAACCGTCCAATCCGAACGCCACGTATCCGCAGGCGTTCCGTTCGAAGGCGTTCCCCACGATGTCGGTGGATGGAGACGGCCGGGTGTACCTGGCCTGGGCGCAGCGCGGGCTGGCGCCGGCGCCGTTCTCGCACAACTCGCGGATCGTGCTGGCGATGTCCACGGACGGTTTGAACTTCCCGGCCTCGCAGATAGCGGTTCCGGATAATCATGCGGGCGGCGGATATCAGTTCATGCCGGCCATGGCGTTCGCCGGCGGCCGCCTGATGCTGACCTGGTACGATTCGCGCGATTCGCAGGTCAAGTATTTCTATACCAGCCTGGGCGGCGGAGCGTACTCGGAAGAGCGCCGCGTGTTAGGCAATCCCACGACCGCTTTCAACATGCCGTTCGTGCAGGACGACTCCACGCTGCCGCGGCTGCAGACCATCGACCTGCGCGGCATCCAGGGAGTGAACCTGGATTCGTTCAGCGCGTCGAATCCGGCGCGCAGCCTGTCGGTGCGGATCTCGCAATACAAGTTCGGCACACGCACGCAGACTCCGAACGTAATCGAGCAACTGCAGTTCAATCCGCCGAACCTGCCGATGTTCGGCCGCGGCACTTCGTCCTTCATCGGCGACTACAACGACGTGCAGGGTCCGGCTTATCTGCCGGCGCCGGGCAACAAGTGGGTCTACAACACGACGAATCCAGAATTCGCCGTATTCCACGCCACCTGGGCCGACAATCGCAACGTGCAGCGTCCGAAGAACGGGGATTGGAAGGCGTTCACACCAGTGGGCCAGAGGTCGAGCGGGACCATGAGCCTGTACGATCCCAGCCAGCAACTGCCGGTATGCCAGGCAGGCCAGGAAGGAACTCGCAACCAGGACATCTACACGGCGGTGATCTCGCCGGGGCTGCTGGTGAACGCGCTGGGAACAGAGAAGCCGCTGAGCACGGCGCTGCAGCGCACCTACGCGGTATGGGTTCAGAACACGACCAACCGGGCGCGTACATTCCGGCTGAGCTTCGCCCCGTTGCCCTCCAACACCTCCGCGAGCTTTCTGTCGTTGATCAATCCGGCGCTGACGCCGCAGCCGACCCTGGATGTGACGGTGCCAAGGCGATCGTCTGTCTCGCGAACCGCGTTCGTGCTTTCCGCGCTGGCCAATGCCTCGGTGACGGTGCTGGTGACGGAGATCGACAACCCGAACGGCAGCACGTTCACGGGAGCTCTTCTGGGCACGGCTGTCTTGAACCCGGATCAGGCGCAGCCCGAGATCGCACAACCCGAGATCGCGCAGCCGGAGATTGTCAACCCGCTGATCGCGACGGCGGAGACGTTCAACCCGAGCATTTCGCAGCCCGAAATCGCCGCGCCGCTCGCGATCAATGCCGCGATCACCAATCCGGAGATCGTGCAGCCGGAAATCGCGCAGCCGGAGATCGTGCAACCAGAGATCGTGCAGCCGGAGATCGCACAGCCGGAGATTGCGCAGCCGGAAATCGCGCAGCCGGAGATCGCGCAGCCCGAGATCGCCGCGGCCGATATCGCCGCCGGATATACGGACACCTCGTTCACCATCAGGAACCTGGGCAACACGTCGGCAGCGTATCTGACCAAGTTGTTGTCGACAGGCGATCTGAAGCCCTGCGACGGTTCCGGAAAGACGCCCTGCACCTGCACGGAGGCGATCAAGACCAACTGCGTGAAGCTGAACCTGTTCCTGAGCAAGGCGTACCAGAACCCCGTGAACCGCGCCTGCCAGCTCAGCTTCGTGGTGCAGAATCAGTTGATCGCAAACATCGCGAATCCGGAGTTGACGCCGCTGAGCGCGACGTTCACGGATACCCGGGCGGGCATCACCAGTCCGAACACGACGAATCCGACGCTCGCGCTGCAGCCCGGAGAAGAGGCGCGGCTGACCATCCGGAGCTTCCCGCAGAGTTTCGATCTGTCGCGGTTTCTGACGCCGGTGATTCAGGCGCAGGGTCCGAACTCGACCGAAGCGAAGGCTCCGCTGACGCTGGCGATTACGACGTTCCGGTTGCCGGACGCGGTCGCGGGCAGGGCCTACGCTCACCCGATCACGGTGCTGGAGCCGCAGCCCAACCTGGCGTTCGTGTTGTCGGGCGGCAATATCCCGCCCGGAAATCCAGCGTTCGCCATGACCCTCGCGGCCGATGGCAAGAGCGGCATCCTGAGCGGCACGCCGACGCAGACGGGAACGTATACGTTCACCATCCGCGCCTCGGACAAGCCTGTGAATTACCCCGCTCGGAACGCGTTCGCCGTGTTGACGCTGAAGGTGGTCGAGCCGCTGGCGACTCCGCCCACGGCAGGTCCGCTGCCTGCCGCGGGCCTGGGCATTCCGTATGAGGGACAGATCAACGTCGCGGGCGGCACGCCGCCGCTTACGTTCGCCTTGTTCTCGGGAACGTTGCCGACCGGCCTGGTTTTGGACCCGGTGACCGGCAAGATCACGGGCACGCCGACGGAGGGAGGCACGTTCAACTTCGTGGTCAAGGTGACCGACTCCAGTTGCAGCACGCTGACCGGGCAGACCTGCGAACCGCAGTTCCTGAATCTGTCGCTGACCATCGGAGTGGACACCACGCCGCCCGTTGTCGCAGCGGAGGTTTTCGCCGGGACGGTGGGACAGAACGGCTGGTACACCAGCGCGGTATCGGTCCGCTGGAACGTTTCAGATCCGGAGTCCGGAATCAAGACCGGCTGTCCGGACGTGACCGGGCTCACCGCCAGCCAGACTATCCAGTGCACCGCCGAGAACAAGGCGGGGCTGAAGACGACGGCTTCGCTGGATCTGAAGATCGACACCACTGCGCCGGTGGTGACGCCGCAGATCGCGGGCACGCTGGGAGCGAACGGCTGGTACACGAGCGACGTGACGGTGACCTGGCTGACCAGCGATCCGGAATCCAACATCGCGGTGCCGTGTGTCGCCACCGAGATCAAGACCTCGACGGCGGGCCAGACGGTCACCTGCACGACGAAGAACTTCGCCGGGCTGGAGACCACCTCATCGGTAACGTTGAAGGTGGACCTGGTTGGTCCGCTGCTGACATTCACCCAGGCGCCGCCCGCGAATGCCGCGGGTTGGAATAACACCGACGTGACCTTCACGTTCGCCTGCTCGGACATCTCCGGAGTTGCCGCGGTTCCCGCGGCGGTGACTTTGACCGCGGAAGGGAACCCCACCAGCCAACTGGTGTCCTGCACCAATGGCGCGGGCGTGACCTCCACGGTCACTGTCGCGGCTAAGATCGACAAGACCGCGCCGGTGATCACCATCACGTCGCCGGCGGAAGGATCGTCGTATCCGCCGGGGGGCACGTTCACCGCCACCTACACCTGCACCGACGCGCTTTCCGGAGTGCTGCCGGTGAACTGCACCGGACCCGTTCCCTCCGGCGGGACCGTGACGGTGACGTCCTCGACCACCTCGTTCACGGTGAACGCCGTGGATCAAGCCGGCAATACGGCAAGCCGCACCGTGAACTACGGCTCGCAGTATACGTTCCTCGGATTCCAGTCACCGCTGGGACCGGCCGGAACGTTCTCCGGGACCCAGAACTTCGGGCGCGGCGTCCCGCTGAAGTTCGAGCTGCGCGCGGGCACAGAGCCCGTGACCCGGCTGGACGCGGTGACCACCATCACTTCGTACTTCACGGGAGCTCGCAACGGCAACAATCCGTGTCCGCTGACTTTATCGGCGACTTCATTCCTGCTGTACAACCCGACGCAGGGCGCCACGGGCGGGAGCACGTTCCGCGTCAGCGGTAACACGTACACCTTCAACTGGGACACCTCTTTCGGAGCCCCGACGCGAGGCTGCTACACGCTCGCGGTTCAGTTGAATGACGGCAGCGCGCCGAAGATCACCAGCCTGGAGTTGCGCTAACAAAAAGGGCGCGGAGAAATTGCTTCTCCGCGCCCTTTGGAAAACCACTAACCCGGCTTACATGCCTTTGCCGGCGACATACTGCGCCAGGTCGATGCAGCGGAGCGAATAACCCCATTCGTTGTCGTACCAGGCGATCACCTTGACCAAATTGCCGCCGAGCACCTTGGTGAGCTGCGAATCCACGATGGAGCTGTTTGGATTCTCCATCATGTCGGTGGAAACCACCGGGTCCTCGGTGTAACCCAGAATGCCTTTCAGCGGCCCTTCAGAGGCTGCTTTCAGGGCGCCGTTCACGGCTTCGGCCGAGGTCGGCTTCGCGACCTGGCAGACGAGGTCCACGACGCTGACGTTCGGCGTCGGCACGCGCATGGCGAACCCGTCGAGCTTGCCGCTCAACTCGGGCATCACCAGGCCGATCGCCTTGGCGGCTCCCGTTGACGTTGGGATCATGTTCAGCGCGGCCGCGCGGGCGCGACGCAGATCCTTGTGCGGGAAGTCGAGCACGTTCTGGTCGTTGGTGTAGCTGTGGATCGTGGTCATCGATCCCTTCTCGATGCCGAACTGCTCGTGAAGGACCTTGGCCACGGGCGCCAGACAGTTAGTGGTGCAGGACGCGTTGGAGATCACGTTGTGCTTGGCGGCATCGTAGGTCTCTTCGTTGACGCCGAGCACGAACGTCGCGTCCTCGCCCTTGGCGGGCGCGGTGATGATCACCTTTTTGACGCTGCCGCGCAAGTGCTTGCTCGCGTTCGGCCCGTCGGTGAACTTGCCGGTGGCCTCGAATACGATCTCCGCCCCGGTGGAGGACCAGTCAATCTGCGCCGGGTCCTTCTCGGAAAAAATCTTGATCTTCTCTTCGCCCACCACGATGCAGTCGCCTTCCACGGCGACCCTCTCCTCGAGCGGACCCAGAACCGAGTCGTACTTGAGCAAGTGAGCGAGTGTCTTGAGGTCGGTCAGGTCATTGGCGGCGACAATCTGAACATCGGGGTTGCCGATGGCCGCGCGCGTAATATTCCTGCCGATCCGGCCGAAGCCGTTGATCCCTATCTTCAGTGGCATATTCCTCCAAATTGGTGGTGCAAATTCTAGGGCGTGCGGGGGCGTTCCGCGACGCTGCCGCCCAGGCCGGCGTAAGTGTCTTTCACCTTGATGACCTTGCCGTTGGCGAACGTCACGAAGGTGACCTTGCCGGGCGGGACGCCAAAAACCCAATCCTCGGTGTCCAGGCCGTCCTTGGTTTCGCGGCTCTTGTGCTGCGGCCGGCCCATGGCTAGCAGCACCTGCTCGCGATCCATCCCCTCGATGGCCCGCTTCTCCTTGATCGCCAGTTGCATCTCGGGAGGCAGCGTCTCGACGTAGCTTTCCGTCACGCTGCGCTTCTCGAAATCCAGAACCGGGGCGAGAATCTTCTTCACTTCCTGAGGCGTCACAGTAACCGGAATCGACTTGCCGAAGGTGACGGCGAGGGTGGTTCCCAGGGACACGTTGGGGTTGTTGCCGCCCACCGGCGTGGTGCTGCCGCCGCCCACCCCGACCTGAATTCCCTCATACCATTTCCGCCGGGTCTTGAACCCGCCGTTGATTTCCATGGTGATCCGGTCATCGCCGATGTCGATTTTGGTGACCTGCACGGTATCGCCAAGGCGCGCCACCAGGCCATACTTCTTGTTCTCCTCGGCCCATAGCTTTTTGTCGTAAGCGCCTTCAGAGTCCACTTCCAACGTTTTCTTGGAGCGGGGCAGCAGCGACTTCACGGTGGCATACTCCGCCGTCAACCCCCGGATCATGGCGATCTTCTGATCGTCGGAGAGCTTGTCGCGATCGGCGTTCGCCGCGCCGACGGCAAAAACGAGAAGCCCGGCTATCCGTCGCGTCATTCAAACCTCTCTTCCGGCGGAACCCACAACCGGCGCACCAGCACCAGCAGCGCGGCGACCGCCACGGTCGTCAGCAGGCTGGCCTCGGGTCCGTAATCGCCCCCGCTCCAGATCTCGCCGGCGGACCACCGCAGGCGGCGTCCCGTCACTCCCATTGTAAATCCACTGAGATTCACGCCGAAGAGCGGGAGCATCCAGTTCCAGCCGTAGTGCAGACCGATGGGCAGCCACAAGCTGCCGGATCGGAGGTAGGCGTAGCCGAACAGGACGCCCCACAGCATGGTGTTGGCGATTCCGAGTTGCGAGGCGGCGGGGTTGTTGGCGTGCGCGAGTCCGAACAAGACCCCCGCCGGGAGAATTGTCTGGTAGGGTCCCAGGCGCTTCATCAGTAGCTGGAAGGCGTAGCCGTGGAACAGCAGTTCCTCTCCGAAGGCTCCGAACAACAGCACGATGGACACAAACAGCAGGCTGGTCAACCGGAAAGGCGCATCGGGGTTGGCCTCCAGGGTGGCCATGCCCGCGAGCACGGGAACGCCGTTGACCAGCAGCGCGGCGCCAGCGCCCGCGCCCAGGCCGAACAGGAGGTCGCGCCGGGAACTCGGCGCCCAGTCCAGGCCGATGCTGGACATGCGTCCCCGCTCGTAAATGCGCACCGCCACGGCGTTGGCCGTCGCCGAAGCCGCGAAAGTGCCCAGCGCGGCCGCGATGAAGATCCCGAAGGGCAGCAGCAGCAGCGGAAAAACGTTCATTGCGATCAGCGCGATCAGGACGAACAGGCCGACCCGCAGCAGCAGTCCGCTGATCTCCAGCCGAGGCTCCTGGTTCCCGCCGGAAGGGGTCATGAGCGACCAGTATAGCGGCCTTGTCGGTCAGCGCTTGCCGAAACTGACCTGAATCGCGGCGGCCAGGGCGAGTCCCACGGTCAGCAGAACGGGGCACAGGATCAGCGCCAGGCTGGGCATCCCCTCGCCGGTGAGCTGCAGCGAAACCCACTCGCGGAAGCTCTCCGGCAGGAAGCGCTCGCGAAACGCGACGATCCCCAGGATCAGCAGAAACAGGATGCGGACCAGCGCCTGAGCTGTAGTCGAGGCGAATCGCAGGGACAGGTTCGCGGCCAGGTAGCTGATCGCGATGTCCAGGGACAGCCCGATGGCGGCCGCCGGCAGGAGGACACGCACCGAGGGGAACACCCAACGGCCGATCCAATGAAACTGATTCACCGCGATCAAACCGATGCCGAGAATCAGCAGGCTGACCAGCCAGCCGAAAACCGCCGCCGCGAGAGCCTTGGTATGGATCTCCGCTGGCGCGGTTGCGCGAAAGGGCGCCGCGAAGAGAGCGAGCGCCGCCGGGGCGACGAACAGCGCGCCGATTATCGCATAGGCCAGCTGGAACAGAACGTCCAGGAAGTCGAAGCCCTTGGAATACGGGATCCAGACACCGAAGGTCAGGATCACGACGATATTCAGAAGCAGCACGGGACCCGGCCGCAGCATGCCGCTTCTGCCCGCCAATCGCGCCAATTCGGTGAGGAAACCCATCGGGAGCATGATACCCCGGCCGTGCTACCGTAGAGTTGTCGCGCGAACAGGAGCGAGGAACTAAGGGCTTGCCTTAGCAGCGGATTAGGGTGATTTTGAACCTCCCTACGCCGCTAATCCTTTCCAAAATCGACGCCGATAGTTGGAGTAGTTATGCTGGACCGCCGTGTTGAACCTCGAATGCTTTGCGCGGACCTCGTGGACGTGCAATGGAAAGACCAGACTGGCCGCAACATCCGGGGTGTGGCGAATCTCGAAGACATCTCCCTGTCCGGGGCGTGCTTGCAGGTGGATCGCCCGGTACCGGTGCAGACCACGGTGCGGATCAGCTATCCCGCGGGAGAACTGAGCGGCAAGGTGCGTTATTGCGTCTTCCGCGAAATCGGGTACTTTCTGGGCATCGAGTTCGATCCGGGTTGCCGCTGGTCGCAACGCGACTTCCGGCCGCAGCATCTGCTCGATCCGCGGCGCCTGGTCCGGACCACCAACCGGGTGAAGGACGATCCGGCGCTGCCGGAAGCCATCTAATCCGCCATTTTGGGCGGCAGCATCCACTTCAGAATTCCTCGGGGAGCCGGGCCGAAACGGTCGATGTCGATGCGCGCCCAGGCGGACTTCTTGAAGTCAATTCGCAGGGACCGATCGCCCAGCAGGTACGCCGTCAGCCCGCTGAACAGGGGCTGGTGTCCCACCAGGAGAAGCTGCGGCGCGTCCTTATGGACGCGAATTTCGGTCCAAACCGCTTCGGGATCGGATTCCGGAGTCAGGCAGGCCCACTCCTGCAGGCGATCCTTGCAGCGGAGGACTTCCGCCGCGATACGCGCGGTTTCCCGGGCGCGGCGGTAGGGACTGCTGGCGATGATCGCCGGATCGATCCCGGTTTTCGGCGCGAACCGCAGAACCGCGCGCAGCTTGTCGACGCCTTCCCGGGTCAAGTCGCGATCCCGGTCGCGCATTCCGGGCGCCGGATCTTCGGCGATGGCATGGCGCAGAAGGTGAACCTGCATCACGGTTCTTCATTCTGGCATACTGGCTCGCGTGCCCGAGAACCAGCGGCGGATCGTGCTTGCGCTCGCGCTCGGCTCCGCCACGGCCGCGCTGATCTCGATTGCAGCCAGCCAGATTCTGCTGGGCGCGGCGATCGCCGCGACGCTGTGGTTCCGCATTCAGTGGCAGGCGCCGCCCTTCTGGCCCGCGCTGGCGATGTTCGCCTTCCTGACACTGCTTTCGGTGGCGTTCTCCGGCGATCCGGCGGCGGGGGCCGGCCAAGTGAAGAAGTTCTACGTGTTCACGATTCTGTTCGTGATCTTCAGCTTGCGGCCGGTTCTTGCGGAGATCCGGGTGATGGTGCTGGCGTGGGCGGGCGTTTCCGCGATTTCCGCGCTGATCGGCATCGCGCAGTTCGCCTGGAAATACCAGCAGGCTCGCGAGCGCGGCCTGAGTTTTTACGAATTCTACGTGGGCGACCGGACCACCGGCTTCATGAGCCACTGGATGACCTTCTCCGGCGAGCAGATGATCGCGCTGCTGATGCTGCTGGCGTTGCTGCTGTTCGCCGGAGCGACGCGCTGGAGCTTCGCGCTGTGGCCGATCGCGGGGTTGCTGGGCTTGTCGCTGCTCTTGGGATTCACGCGGAGCGTGTGGCTGGGCGCGGCGGCGGGGACGCTGTACCTGGTCTGGTTCTGGCGCCGCTGGATGGTCGCTCTCGCGCCGGTGGCGCTCGCGATCGTGCTGTGGATCAATCCGGGCGAGGTCCGGGCTCGCTTTGTCTCGGCGTTCCAGCCGCGCGGCGATAATGTCGATTCCAACCGCCATCGCGAGATCACCCGGCAGGTCGGCTTCGAGATGATCCGGGCGCACCCCTTCCTGGGATTGGGTCCGGGGCTGGTGGGGCCGGGATTCGAGCAGTACATCCCGCCGGGTGTGGCGCGACCGCTGCCTATCGGGTTCTACGGTCATCTGCACAACGTCTACATCCACTACGCGGCGGAGCGGGGCATCCCCGCGGTGCTGGCGCTGCTGTGGATGCTTGCCTGGGTCCTGCGCGACTTATGGCGCGCGCCGCCGGATTTCATGACCCGCGGTGCGATCGCGGTGCTGATTAGTGTGATGTTAAGCGGCTGGTATGAAGTGAACCTCGGGGACAGCGAGATCCTGACGCTGGTGCTGGCGGTGATCGCCTGCGGGTATTCGGTGCGGAGATCAGCTACCGTGTAACATACAATCTCAAGATCCAGTCTTTTCGAGGACAAGTCTTCACAAACCTATGCGCTACCTTCTTGCTTTCCTCCTTTCGGGGGCGATGGGGCTGCTCGCCGAGCCGCCGTCCACCATCGCGATCCGCAACGCCCGGGTGATGCCAGTGTCCGGGCCAGCCATCGCCAAGGGAACCGTGCTGCTGCGCAACGGCCTGATCGAAGCCGTTGGGGAATCCGTGCAGATTCCCGCGGGAGCCTGGATTATCGAGGGCGAGGGACTCACGGTTTATCCCGGGCTGATCGACGCGCTCGGCACCTGGGGCATTCCGCAGCAGCAGGCGCAGCAGGGTCAGGCCGCGCCGGCGGCGGCTCCGGGCGGCTTGCCGCCCATCCCGGGCCTGGCGACGCCCACCGTGGCGCCTCCCTCCGGGCCGCAGGATCGCCCGCAGACGACCAGTTGGCAGAAGGCGGCGGACCTGATTTCGCCCTCGGACCGGCGGATCGCGGGCGCCCGCAACATGGGTTACAGCACCGCAGCCGTGTTTCCGACTCGCGGAATCTTCGCCGGACAGGGCTCGATGATGCAACTCGCCGGCGAAAAAGTGGACACCATGGTGGTGGCCCCCAATATCGGGCAGTACGTAGCGATGCGGCCTGCCGGCTTCGGCCGCTCTTTCCCGGATTCGCTGATGGGCGTGATCGCCTACGTCAAGCAGATTTACCTGGACGCCGGCCACTACTCGCTGGCAAAGAAAATGTACGCGGAAAATCCGCGGGGGATGACGCGCCCGGCGTACGATCGCGCCTTGGAGGGCGTGCTGGAGTCGCCGCGGGTGTTGCTGCCGGCGAATCGCGCATTTGAAATCGAGCGCTACGCCAAGCTCGGTCGCGATTTGAAGCAGCCGACCGTTCTCTACGGCGGAACCGAGGCCTACAAGGCCGCGGGCATGTTGAAGGACACGCCGATTCTGATCAGCATCAAATGGCCGGAGAGGGCGCGGGACGGCGATCCGGAGGAGGAAGAGGACTTTCGCACGCTGGAACGGCGAGATAAAGCGCCATCCGGTCCCGCTACGCTGGCCAAGGCTGGCGTGAAGTTCGCCTTCTACGCCGACGGCATCGAGCGGCGCAGCGACTGGCTGCGCGCCGTGAAGCGAGCGATGGAAGCGGGATTAACCCCCGATCAGGCTCTGCGGGCCTTGACCCTCGCGCCGGCCGAGATCTTCGGCGTCGCGGATCGCGTCGGCTCCATCGAGAAGGGCAAGATCGCCAACCTGGTGGTCACCAAGGGCGATCTGTTCCAGGACGGCGCCATCCAGCACGTGTTCATTGATGGCGTGAAGTATGACCCGGCCCCGGAACAGCCGCAGGGTCCGCCGGGCGGGTTCCCCGGGGGGCGCCGGCCGGGCGCGGACAGTCAGATTGAGGAGGTCCGGAAATGAGATTCGCGATCCTGTTAGCGGGACTCGCCGCGGGGCTCGCGGCTCAGACGGTGGTGCTGCAGAACGGCACCATCATGACCGTGACGAAGGGCACCTTCAAGGGCACCATCGTCATCAAGGACGGAAAGATCGTCGAGGTGGGCGATAAGGTGTTGGTGCCCGCCGGCGCGCAGGTGATCGACGCCACCGGGCAGTACATCATCCCCGGAATCATCGACTGCCACTCGCACATCGCGGTGGAGAGCATCAATGAAGGCAGCGTTTCCGTGTCGGCGATGGTCGGTGTCGGCGACAACGTCAATCCCGAGGACATCGACATCTACCGCGCGCTCGCCGGCGGCGTCACCACCGCCAACGTGCTGCACGGATCGGCGAACGCGATCGGCGGCAAGAACGTGGTGCTGAAGATGCGCTGGGGCAAGGACTCGGAGGCGTTGCGCTTCGAGGGCGCCAAGCCAGGAATCAAGTTCGCCCTGGGCGAGAATCCCAAGCGCCAGGGCAACCCGACCCAGCCGGGGCAGCGCGCCCGCTATCCCGCCACACGCATGGGCGTCGAGGATGTGATCCGTGACGCGTTCACCGAAGCGAAGTCCTATCAGGCGTCGTGGAAGGAGTACGAGGAGCGGTCCAAGCGCGGCGAACGCGTGCTGCCGCCGCGGCGCGATCTGAAGCTCGATGCGCTGGTGGAGGTGCTGGAAGGCAAGCGCCTGGTTCACGCCCACTGCTATCGCGCCGACGAGATCCTGATGCTGATCCGCACCGCCGACGAGATGGGATTCAAGATCAAGACCTTCCAGCACGTGCTGGAAGGCTACAAGGTGGCCAAGGAGATCGCCGCGCACGGCGCCGGCGGTTCCACGTTCAGCGACTGGTGGGCGTACAAGGCCGAAGCCTATGACGCGATTCCCTACAACGCCGCCATCATGCACAAGAAGGGCGTCCTGGTGAGCCTCAATTCCGACTCCGCGGAGCTGATGCGGCGCCTGAACACGGAAGCGGGCAAGATGATGAAGTACGGAGGCCTCACTGAAAATGAGGCGCTGGCCATGGTCACCATCAACCCGGCGAAACAATTGGAGATCGACAACCGCGTAGGCTCCATCGAAGCGGGCAAGGACGCGGATCTGGTGGTCTACGACAAGAATCCGCTCTCGGTGTACGCCAAGGTGCAGAAGGTGTTCATCGACGGCAACAAGTATTTCGACCGAGATACGGACATCTCGGATCGCAACCGCAAGGCGTTGGAGAAGAAACGGCTGCTGGACGCGGAGAAGGCCCGCCAGGACGAGCAGAAGAAGCAGGGGATGCCCCCCACGCGGAGGACCGGAGAATGAAGAGACTCGGAATACTGATGGCGATCGCGGGCGTGCTGGCGGCCGGCCCGAATGATACGTTTCTGCTGCGCGGCGTGACCGTGCATCCGGTAACCGGCGCGAAGATCGAGAACACGTCGCTGCTGGTACAGGACGGCAAGATCGCGGAGATCGGCCCCAAGATCGTGGCGCCGAAGGGCATGAAAGTAATCGACGCCAAGGGCATGCACGTTTGGCCCGGCTTCATCGATTCGGCCACCGATACGGGCATGAACGAGATCTCGAGCGTACGCGAGACGGTGGACACCGGGGAGGTGGGCGCCTTCAATCCGCAGATCCGCGCCGCGGTGGCGGTAAACCCCTCCAGCGAGCACTTCCCCGTCGTGCGGGGCAACGGCACGACCTCCATGGTGCTGATGCCGGGCGGCACCGGCGGACGCGGCGGCGGATTCGGCCGGCTGGGCGGAGGCGACGGACCGCTGATTCAGGGCCAGGCCTCGATGATCCATACCGATGGCTGGACCTGGGAAGAGATGGAAGTTAACCGCTCGGTCGGGATGCAGGTGGCGTTTCCCGATACGCCGCGGATTCCGGGCCGCTTCGCCGCGATGCTGGGCCTCGACCGGCCGACCACGACGTACGCCGACATGGATCGCCAGCGGCTGGAGCGAGTCAAGCGTTTGGCGGATTTCATAACCGACGCCCGCCGCTATCAGAAAGCCAAGGCGGCCAGGGAGCCGGGCTTCCGCACCGATCTGAAGTTTGAAGCCATGCTGCCGGTGCTGGAGGGCAAGACCCCTCTCCTGATGGTCGCGAACAAGCAGAAGAACATCCGCGAGGTGATCAAGTTCGCTGACGAACAGAAGGTGAAGGTGGTGCTCGCCGGTACCGATGACTTCGGCAACACGCTTCCCGATCTGAAGGCGAAGAACATTCCCGTCATCCTGGGACCCACTTACGAGCTTCCCGCCGAGGAAGATCATGCCTACGACGAGCCGTTCACGCGCCCCGGAGAAATCTTCAAGTCGGGCGTCAAGTTCGCGTTCGGCTCTTTCGGGACGCAGTTCGCGCGCAACCTGCCCTACAACGCCGCTAATGCGGTGGCGTTCGGGCTGCCGTACGACGAAGCGATCAAGGCGATCACCATCAACCCCGCCGAGATCTGGGGCGTCGCCGACAAGATCGGCTCCATCGAGAAAGGCAAGTGGGCGGATCTGATCGTTACCGACAAGGAAGATCCGCTGGAGATCACAACCAACGTGAAGCACATGTTCATCCGCGGCCAGGCGGTGGACCTGACCTCAAAGCACACGCGATACTACGAGAAGTATCTTAACCGTCCGTAGTTTAGCTCGCCATGCAACCGTTTTGGAACCATTTTGGTACCATGAGGGTTGCATGGCGAATCTGACCATCAAGAACCTTCCCGATGACGTTTACGAAGGGCTGAAAGCCGCCGCGCAGGAGCGGCGGCAAAGTCTGAACGGCTATCTGCTGGAGCTGCTTGGTAATGAGCAGGTCCTTCGGCTGAAGCGCGCACAGCACCGTGAAGCGTTTGAGAGGATCCGCCGAAGGCGGGAGCAGATGGAACCAATTGAATCTGCCGCCGGCCTGCTGCGTGAGGCTCGGGACGAATCCGGGAGATGAAGCGGCGCCTGGTCGTGGACTCCAGTGTTTTTCTGGCCTGGCTCCTGCGGGAGCCGTCCAGTCAGCGGGCTGAGGCCATGATCGATGAGTACCTATTCCGTTCCCTCCGCCTGCTGACTCTGGATGTCGCGTGGCTCGAAGTAGCGTCAGTGGTTTCCAAGAGGGCGCGCCTCCAGAAAATCTCAAGGGCGGAAGCCAGTGGGTTGCTGGCGGATTTTCGCACCTGCGCTCCGACCGGCGAAAGCTCCGTGCGGTTCATCGAGGCCGGCTTGGATGTCTCAATTCACCTCGGACTCGCGCTCTACGACTGCTTATACCTGGCATTCGCGCTGGAGGAGGGCTGCGACTTCATAACCGCCGACGAGCGTTTCTTCCACGCTGTACGCCACAGCTATCCCAATGTGAAGTTGTTATAGGTTGCGCTTCAGGAAGCTGCAGATGTGATACCCATCCATGAACTTGAACGGGGACTCGCCCAGCGTGTAGTGGCCGCACGGCAGCACCACCACCTTGTGGTCAATGTCGTGATGCTTCGCCAGTTCGATCACCTGCCTGGAATAGTGCACCGGGAACGTCGTATCGTACTCCGCGTAGATGAACAGGCTCTTCTTGGGTAGCGAGGCGAAGCGGGGCCAATAGCTGGGCGGTGAGATCACTTTCCAGGACTCGCGCAGGGTCTCGACATCGATATGCGGCTCGATACCCTCGCGGATGTGTTGAGTCGAAAGGCCTTCCCAGACGACATCGGCGAAGTATGTCGAGCAGTGGTTGAACACGTTCACCTGCAGGCGCTTGTCGTGGGCGCTGGCGAGGAAGGCGTAGCAGGAACCGAGGCTGGTGCCGACGATCCCAACGCTCTCATAATCCTGGCTGAACAGCCAGTCCACGCAACTGCGGATATCGATGATGGCCTGGCGGGTGGCGTCGATGGTGCGCGCGACGTTGGAAGACACCGCGTAATCGGCGCGCTCCAGCTCCGGCGGCATGCGGTAGTCATGATACGGCAAGCTCATCCGCAAAGCGGAAATCCGCAGCTTCTGCAAGCCGCGGCACAGCCCCGCGTGCTGATCCGCGGTAGCGTTCCAATGCGGCAGCACGATCACCGCGACCCGCCGCTGGCCGGGCTTGAAACGGGCCGGATACCATTGGCCCGTAACGGTGTTGTTCTCTGGATAAGGGGTGTGAACGAAGCTGGTGAATTGCAGCAGGTTGCCGTTCAGCCGGAAATCCTTGGGGGTTTCGTAAGCGAAGAAGGTGTCGCTCGACCCGATCGCGGCTTCGTTCAGCTCGCGCAGGTATTCATGGGGATGATGGCCGTTCATGGGAACGTCCAGCGTCGTGGGCCAGAACTTAGTCCACTCCAGACCCCAGTCGAAGGGTCTCACTTTGCGATTGGTAGCCCGGAAACAAAGCCGGTTCTCCCAATCACTCATCCAGCGTGAATACAGTTTCTTCAAGGCAGGCGAAAGGCTCGCCTCCGAGTATAACAAGCGGCGATGACGAAACGGTTAGGATGCCACGGCCTGGCGCGCCGTGCGGAACTCGTACTGCTGGATTTCCATGGCGGCTAAGCCTTCCTCGAAGCGAACGATGCGGCCGCGGGCCACCAGTCGCAGGGAACATTTCTCGTTGAGCTGGGCGGGCCAACTGATGGAGACTTCCAGGCGGCGTCCCGGCAGCAGCATATGCTCCGTGGTGAAGAGGACTCCAGTGCTGCTGATGTTCACGGTCCGGCCTTCGCCGATTTCGTCCCCGCTGCGCTTGTTCAGCACCTTGTAGTGGACGGTCCGTTCAATGGGGAACCTGTCAGTGGAACGACGATCCTGCTGAGAATTCTGACTCACTCCGACACCTCCGAAATCAACCGCATCGTGTAACCAATTTGCGGCTTCGTTCTGCTGCAGACAATAGCTGAGCTGTTCTATTTTTGAGCGGTACTAAGGTACTGACGGGCCGCTGTGTCAGTCCTCTACCTTAGGATAAGATGCCTCCATGCGATGTCAAGTAACAAAGGCTGTCCTGACCCTCACTTTCTTCGCCTGCGTGCTTCCCGGAGCCGAGAAGAAGGCCATATACCCTCCGGGAGCATCGAAAGGCGGCGTGCTGACGCCGGCCATCCTGGTGGACGGCACTCTTTATCTCTCCGGACAGCTCGGTCGCGACGCTTCCGGCAAGATCCCGGAGGAGTTTGAAGCCGAGGTCAAGCAACTGTTCGCCAATGCCGCGGCGATCCTGAAGGAAGCAGGCATGAGCTTCGACGATGTCGTGTCGGCGCAGGTTTACCTGACCGACATGGAACTGTTCCAGCGGATGAACGCCGTCTACGGAACTTATTTCAAAGACATGAAGCCCACAAGGACCACCGTCGGCGTCGCCAAACTGGTGGGGACCGCGCGAATTGAGATTACGATGACGGCTCGGAAGTAGCCGATCTCGCGCGACGGATCTCCTCCAGGCGGCGGGCGATCCGTTCCTCAACGCCGCGCTGCGAGGGTTCGTAAAAGATGGACCCCGCCAACGCGTCCGGCAGGCAGGACATGGCCGTCAGCGCATCCTCGAACTGATGCGCGTGCTGATAGCCCGCGCCATACCCCCACTGCTTCATCGCCCGCGTGGGGGCGTTGCGCAGTTGCATCGGCACCGGTTCCGCCGGACGGGCGCGAACCGTCTCCTGCGCCTTGCTCAGCGCCTGGTAGGCGGCATCGGACTTGGGCGCAACCGCCAGGTACAAGGCCACCTGAGCCAGCGCCTGATCGCCTTCGGGTGTGCCCAGAAAGTGGCTTGCCTGCTGCGCTGCCACCGCCTGTTCGAGCGCCCGCGGATCGGCCAGCCCGATGTCCTCGATGGCCATGCGGATCAGGCGGCGGGCGATATACATCCGGTCCTCGCCCGATTCCAGCATGCGCGCCAGCCAGTACAGGGCGGCGTCGGCATCGCTTGAACGGATGCTCTTGTGCAGAGCGGAGATCAGGTTGTAGTGCTCCTCGCCGCCTTTGTCGTAGAGCAGCATCTTGCGCTGCAGGGAGTCTTCGACGGCCTGCGCGGTGATCTGCCCGTCGATGGCCGCGGCTGCCGCGATCTCCAGGATGTTGTATGCGGCACGGGCATCGCCGTTTGAGTAAATGGCGATCTGCTCTAGCAGGTCCGGGGAGGCGGAGAGTTCCAGATCGCCGAGGCCGCGCTCGCGATCCCGCAGCGCGCGCATTAGGAGGTTCCCGATCTCCGGGACCGTCAACGCCCGCAAGGCGTACACCTTCGACCGCGATAGAAGCGCCGAAACCACTTCGAAGGAGGGGTTTTCCGTGGTCGCGCCGATCAGGACGATGTCGCCCTTTTCGACGTATGGCAAGAAGGCGTCCTGCTGCGCCTTGTTGAAGCGGTGGATCTCGTCGATGAAGAGTACCGTGCGCCGTCCCAGGCGGCGGCTTCGTTCGGCGTCGGCCATGACGGCCTTGATTTCCTTGATACCGCTGAGCACCGCGCTGAAGGGCACGAAGTCGCACTTCGAGGCCTTGGCAATCAGGTGCGCGAGCGTAGTCTTGCCAACGCCGGGAGGCCCCCACAGGATCATGGAGGTGAGCTCGTCCCGCTCGATCTGCCGCCGCAGCGGCTTGCCCGGTCCGAGGATGTGCTCCTGGCCCACGTATTCGTCCAGAGTTTCCGGACGCATGCGCTCGGCAAGCGGGCGCTTGGCCGGGCCGGACACGGGAGCGGGGTCGAAAAGGCTCACGGTACCTTCAGGGTGACACGAACAAGCGGCTGAGGGTGAGCGCGGGGGGGCTGTTCCGCAGGATCAGGTCCGTAGCTTCTAAAGTGTTGTCGATGTTGGGGTTCGCTGCCAGGACACGGCCGTCGTGGAGGCACACGATGGATCCCGGGCGCAGCCTGGGACGCACCAAATTGGCTATTTTGGGGCCGGAAAGCGTCCAATCACGGCCGATTACGGTCCACATAGCGAGTTCCAGACGCCATTCGCTTAAGATCGGACGCATGCCGAACCAGCGGATCCCATATGGGGGGCGGAACCAGCGCGGCGCTAGTCCGGTGGCCTGCGCGATGGTCTCGACGCCGCGCCGGATGTCCTCACGGATGAATGGGGCACCGCGGAAGTGATAGTAGGGATGGGCATCGCCATGGCAGGCGATCTCATGCCCGGCGGTGGCGATGCGGCGGGTGATCTCCGGCAGCCTGCGGACATTGGCGCCGCAAACGAAGAAGGTGGCGTAAGCGTTGTGCCGCGCCAGGAGATCGAGAAGGCGGGGTGTGGATTCGCTGGGACCGTCGTCGAAGGTCAGCGCGAATCCGGCGGCGTTACGCGGTCCGCGCCAGACGGCGGGCGCGAACAGTTGCGAGGACTTGCCCCGCACCGCCCAGGCGGCCAGCCCGGCCAGGCCGGCGGCGGCGCCAATGGCGGGAATCAGCATCGATTAGGATTCTAGCGCGCCGCGATTCTGCGAGACTGAGTGGCGGAGGACTTCGATGATCCGGCTCCTGTGTGCGTGGTTTTCACTGGCCTCGGCTTGTGTGGCGGAAACGCCGGCGGTGAATGTCGTTTTTCTGGAGCCGGTGACCGTCGTGGATGCTCGCGGCGCCGAACTCCAGGCGAAAATGCCCACTTACCGCAAGGTGGCGGATGCAGCGCGATATCGCGGCTGGATGAGCAACGAAATGGCTGAGCGCGCGTTGCGGCTGTATCGCGCTGCGATTCAGGTGGCGAATCCCGAAGCGAAGGCGGCGAATTACTACCTGGCGCTGGTGCCGGGCGGCAATCATGCGGCGGTCGGATTCCGGATCGCGGGCGAAGGTGGGGCCGAGGAGCTGCCCGATCAGCCATACCTCGTGCTGGGGCCCGAGGAACATCGTTTTCAGGTGACTCTGCTGCATGAAACGATGCATGTGGTGATGGCCGTGCTCGCGGGTAACCGTCAATTGAAGGGTGAGCCGCTGGCGTCCGTTCCGCATACTACTTCCGCACTCACGGATCGCGCGACGGCGTTCTCGGAAGGTTATGCGATCCACGCGGAAGCATTGGCCGCGCACCTGGCGCGGGAGCCGTGGGCGAAGAAGCGGTATCACCGGGAACACGTGCAGTTCGGAGCCGCGCAGCCGTATCAGGCGGACGAGTACTTCCGCCAGGCCTCCGACTTCGCGAGTTACTCGCAGAATCTGGCTCGGTACCTGGAAGTGCGCGAGAACGCGTATGCGTTCGACAGCGCCTGGCAAGGGCCGGATTACTTACGGGTGCAACTGGAGAAGGCGCGCGATTTTGCCACACTGCGGGATGCCAACCAGCTGCTGCAATCCGAGGGTTTTTACGCCAGCTTCTTCTTTCTGTGGGTGATCCGGGGCTCCGGCGTCCCCGGCGAGGACATCGTAATGGACCGTGAGGTCCGGCTGATGCGGGCGATGTCCACGATGTTCGCGAAAACGAAAGCGGAGCCAGGCACGCCGTGGCTGCCGCATCTGGTAGTCGCCTACTTTGACCTGTTCCCGGAGGAGAGGACGGGACTGGCCGAGGCAGTCAGCGACCTCACTCACGGCGTGTTCACGGATGGCGACGCCAAAGAAATCTGGAACGGGCACTATCGGGCAGTGCTGCGGCTGGACCTGGAGAACCTCAAACGCGGAGAGATCGCCGCTGCGCGGAAGAAATGGGCGACCTCGATTGTGGCGGATCCGTCAGTGCTGTTCTCCAGGCTGGGACCTCAGATCCCGTGTACTGTTCCGGCTCGACTGGTCCAATTGACTGCTTTTTCGAAAACAGGCGAGGCGCTGCGCTTTGACCTGAATACCGTTTCCGCGGCGGTGATGCGGATGGTGCCCGGGATCTCCGAAGAGGAGGTCGCCAGGTGGGTGTTGGAGCGGACGAAGAAAGCATTTGCGGGTCCGGGTGACTTCCGGGAGCGGGTCCGGCTGAATCGAGACTCCCTGGCTGCGTTGCAACTGCCATAAGAATCAACGTTGTGCAGCGTGCTACCGGCCAGGGTGACAGCCCCAGGTCCGGCCATGTATACTGAAAGGGCAGAAGACCAATGGAAAGGTGTGTCCACTGGCGGAGCGCGAGAGCGCGCGCAGCCGGGGAAGTGATCGAAAGCAATGCCGAAGCGTACTTTTCAGCCTAACAATCGCAAGCGTGCAAAGACGCACGGCTTCCGGGCGCGCATGAAGAGCAAGGACGGCCAGCAGGTGCTCTCGCGCCGCCGCGCGAAAGGCCGCCACAAGCTGACCGTGAGTGACGAACGAGCCGTTCGCGACGCCAAGTAACCTGCCTTCCCCTTCCCCCCGTGGGAGCTTTCCCAAAAGCTCGAGGCTGTTGCGCCCACCGGAGTTCCGGCGGGTGTACGACGAAGGTGTGCGGCTGCCTGGACCGCTTTTTACGGCATTCTGTTTGCGGTGTGAAGAGAGAAGCCAGGTCCGGCTGGGACTCACTATCCCGCGGGCGGTGGGCAAGGCGGTGGTTCGGAACCGGATCCGGCGGAGGGTGCGGGAGGCATTCCGGCCGCTGCTGGCGGAGTTTGCGGGCGGGTGGGACATCGTGATCAATCCTCGTCGGGCAGTGCTGGAGGTGGAGTTCGGAGCCATCCAGCGGGAGGCCCAAAAGGTCCTAAGCCGATGCAGCGTATAGTCTTATCCTTCCTGCGGGCGTACCAGCGATGGCTTTCGCCGGCGCTGCCGGCGGCGTGCCGTTTTCATCCCACCTGTTCGGAATACATGTTGCAGGCAGTTCAGAAGCATGGTGCGGCGCGCGGCATAGGCATGGGCATCCGGCGGCTGCTGCGGTGCCACCCTTTTCATCCTGGCGGGTTTGACCCGGTTCCAGGGAGCGGCGGACGAAGATGAACCAGAAGAAAGAAATGTCGATGGAGGCGCGGCTGCTGCTGGCGTTCGCCCTGATGGGCGTGGTGCTGTTCGTGTCGCAGTACTTCATGCCGGCGCCGCCCAAGCCGAAGGCGCCGGAGCAGCAGAAGGCGGCTGCGCAGGCTCCGGTTGCTCCGCCGGTGAAGCCGGCGGTCGAGCAAGCCAAACCCGCCGCTCCGGCCGCCACGCCGAGCACGACGCCGGTGAAGGCGGAAGCGGAGTCGCTGCATGTGGTGGAGACCGACTTGGCGCGGATCACCTTCAGCAACCGCGGCGCGGTGGTAAAGAGCTGGATCCTGAAGAAGTTCCAGGATTCGGCCGGGAAGCCGCTGGAGATGGTGAATCAGACGGCCATTCCGAAGACGGGCGCTCCGTTCTCCCTGGTGTTCCGTACACAGGTTCCGGTAGATGTGAACCAGGCGTTGTTCTCCTCGAAGGTTTCGGCCGACGGGCTGGGTATCGACTTCGAATACTCCGACGGCAGGGTTCGGGCGACGAAGAGCTTTCGCTTTCAGAAGGACAGTTACCTGTCGCAGGTCTCCAGCGAATTCTTCCATCAGGGCGCGGCGGTTCCGCACTTCCTGGTGTGGCGCGGAGGCTTCGGCGATCCCACCGTGTACAACGCCACGGCCACGCAGCATACGGTCCACTTCGACGCGTCGGCGCAGAAGCTGACCATCCACGAGGCCAAGGAAGCGCAGGACGGCCCGGTGTCGCACGGGGGCAACTTCGCGTTCGCGGGGCTCGAGGATCAGTATTTCGCGGCGGTGCTGCTGCCGAAGGGCACGTCGCAGGTGGACATGACCACCTACTCCGACCCGCTGCCCGCTCCGCCGGACAACGCCGAACAGCCGCATATTGGCACGGCGGTGAGCGGAGGGGCGCAGAACTCCTTTGAGCTGTTTGTCGGACCCAAGGACTATGACCTGCTGCAGAAGGTGAGTCCGAAGCTGGCGCAGTTGATCGACTGGGGCTGGTTCGGGGTGCTGGCGAAACCGCTGTTCCTGGTGCTCAACTGGACCAACAATCAGGTGACGCACAACTACGGCTGGGCGATTATCCTGATCACGGTGGTGCTGAACATCCTGCTGCTGCCGCTGAAGTTCTCGTCGATGAAGTCGGCGAAGAAGATGCAGTCGCTGCAGCCGGAGTTGAAGAAGATCCAGGAGAAGTACTCCTCGCTGCCGCTGCGCGATCCGCGCCGGACGGAGCAGAACGAGGAGATGATGTCGCTGTACAAGAAGCACGGCGTGAACCCGATGGGCGGGTGCCTGCCGCTGCTGATTCAGATGCCTTTCCTGTTCGCTTTTTACAAGGTTCTGACGGTGGCGATCGAGATGCGCGGCGCCAGTTGGCTGTGGGTGAACGATTTGTCGCAGCCCGAGACCATCGCGATCCGGCTGCTGCCGGTGCTGCTGATCGTGACGCAGTTCATTCTGCAGAAGATGACGCCCACGGCTGGGATGGATCCGGCGCAGGCCCGGATCATGCTGATCATGCCGCTGTTTTTGGGCTTCATGTTCTACTATCAGTCCGCGGGCCTGGTGTTATACTGGTTGACCGGCAATTTGATCGGCATTGTGCAGCAGTGGCTGATGAACCGCACCAACCCGGTTGCGGCGACCGCGCCCAGCAGTGCCCCGGCGAAAAAGGCGACCAGGAAATAACGGGTGGGATCGACAAGATACACGGTTGAAGAAGCTGGACCGAAGATCAATCGCTTTCTGAACGCGATTTACCAGCTTTCGGGATTGGACCTGGAGCACGCGATTGAGCCGGGAGACGGTGTTCACGCGGACTTCGAAAATCCCGACATCATGGTGCGTTTTTCAGGTCCGGACACGGACATTCTGCTGGCCAACAAAGCGGAACTCCTGCTGGCGCTGGAACACCTGACGATGGAACTGCTGCGCATGTCCAGCGAGGAACATTCGCGGCTTTGCTTCGATTCCAACGATTACCGGATGCTGCGGATCGAGGAGATCCGGCTCTCGGCACTGGCAGCCGCGGAGCGGGTGCGGAAGACCGGGATTCCGTTCCACTTTTCGCCGATGAACTCGCGGGAGCGCCGGATCGTGCATTTGTCCCTGCGCAATGAGACGGAAGTCCGCAGCGAGAGCGTGGGGATGGGGCATGAGCGGCAGGTCGTGATTGTTCCGAAGGACATGAAGACGCTGCCGCCGCCGAAACCGGCTCCGAAGCCGCCGCGCGAACGCGAGGGCGGACGGGACTTCGGGCGGGATCGCGGACCGCGCCGTGACGGCGGACGAGATCGCGGGCGCGACCGGCGGCGCTAGGCCGCTTCCGTGCAATTTCACGACACCATTGCAGCCATTTCCACGCCCCCCGGACGGGGCGGCATCGGAGTGGTGCGCCTGTCCGGGCCGGACGCGCTCGAGATGGCGGGCAAGCTGCTGCGCCGCACACCCGACTGGAAGCCGCGGAAGGCAGCGCTGGCGGAGCTGGCCGATGAACAAGGCAACACCGTGGATCAGGTGGTGGTGACCTATTTCGCCGCGCCCCGGTCGTACACAGCGGAAGACGTGGTGGAGATCTCCTGCCACGGATCGCCCGTAGTCTTGCGCTTCGCGCTGGAGCGGGCGTGCCGGTTCGGAGCGCGACTGGCGGAGCCCGGCGAGTTCACGCTACGGGCCTTCGCCAACGGCCGCATGGACCTGCCGGGGGCGGAAGCCGTTCGCGATCTGATTGACGCCACCACGCTCTATCAAGCTCGGGTGGCGGCGCGGCAGATGGAAGGATCGGTATCGCGGCGCATCCAGCCGCTGAAGGATCAACTGCTGGAGCTGATTTCGCTGCTGGAGGCGGGGATCGACTTCGCCGAGGACGACGTCAGTGTCGCGCCGGCGGAGGAGATCCTGCGCCGCCTGGCTCCGGTGCAGGCCGGGGTGGAACGGCTGGCGGCAAGCTTTGCTTACGGCAAGCTGGTGCGGGAGGGGTTCACGCTGGCGATCGTGGGTCGTCCGAACGCCGGCAAGAGCTCGCTGTTCAACCGGCTGGTGGAACAGGAGCGGGCGATTGTCACCGAAATACCGGGGACGACGCGCGACGTGGTCTCGGAGACCGCGGCGGTGGACGGCATTCCGGTCCGCTTTCTGGACACCGCGGGCATCCGCGCCTCGGGCGACGCGGTGGAGAAGCTGGGCATCGAGCGCAGCTATCAGGCGATGGCGGACGCCGACCTGACGCTGGTTGTCGTGGATACCTCGGAGGAACCCGCGGACGAAGATCGCAAGCTGCTGGAGCGGGCGAGAACACAGGGACGCTGCCTGCTGGTGGCCAACAAGCGCGATCTGCCGGCGAGATTCGAGCCTGGGGCGGAGGCGATCCCGGTGTCGGCGAAATCAGGCGAGGGGATAGAACGGCTGCGCGGCGCGATCCTGGCGGCCGTGGCGCCGGGGGGCGCCCTGGAGCAGCAGGACGGCTTCATCACCAGCCTGCGGCACGTCACCCTGCTGCGGGAAGCGCTGGAAGCACTGGAGCACGCGCGCACCGCCGTGCAGGTTGGGATTCCCCACGAGATGGTGCTGCTGGACCTTTACGCGGCGCTGCGCCCCATCGACGCGATCACGGGCGCAACAACAGCGGACGATATCCTGAACCGCATCTTCTCGACCTTCTGTATCGGCAAGTAGCCGGTTAGAGCTTCGAGGTGAAGTTGCGGATACGATCCAGGCCGCGTTCGAGTTCGCGCATCGAGGTCGCGTAGGAGATGCGGATGTGGCTGTTGGTGCCGAAGGCCTCGCCCGGGACCACGGCGACCGATTCTTCGCTGAGCAGGCGTTCCGTGAAATCCATCCCGGAGGTTATGCCGGAACGGAAGAACGCGCCGACGTTGGGGTAGGCGTAGAAGGCGCCGTGCGGTTCACCGATGCTCATGCCGGGGATGTCACGCAGACGGGCGATGACGTAGTCGCGCCGCTTGCGATACTCGGCGAGCATCGCGGCGACGGACTCCTGAGGTCCGCGCAGGGCTTCGAGCGCGGCTTTCTGGGCGATGGAAGTCGGGTTTGATGTGGAGTGGCTTTGCAGTTTCAGCAGCGCGCCGCAGACTGCCTGCGGTCCCAGCGTGAAGCCGATGCGCCAGCCGGTCATGGCGTAGGTCTTGGAAAGCGATCCGGCCACGAGGACGGTATCGCGTGCGCCCTGGAAGGCGGCGGCGGAGTACGGATCGCCGTCATAGACGAAGCGGTGGTAGCACTCGTCGGTCATCAGCCAAATGCCGCGCTGGGAGGTGAGGTGGACAATGCGCTGGAACTCCTCGCGATCGATCACGGCGCCCGAGGGGTTGGAGGGCGAGTTGATGATCACCATGCGGGTTTTCGGCGTGATGTGCTTTTCGAGCATCTGCGCGGTCAGGCGGAAGTCCTCCTGTTCATCCGTTTCGACGAACACGCACTTGGCGCCGGCGTAGTTCACCACGTCCTTGTAGGTGACCCAGTAGGGGACGGGGATCAGCACTTCATCGCCCGGATCCAGCAGGGCTTGCGTGAGCCCGAAGATCGCGTGTTTGCCGCCAACGCTGACGATGCATTCCTTGGTGCTATAGGAGGTGCCGTAATCCGCGGCATGGCGGTCCACGATGGCCTGTTTCAGATCCTCGATGCCGCCGGCGTTGGTGTACTTGGTGAAGTTCTTTTCGATGGCTTCGATAGCGGCGCGTTTAATGTTGTCGGGCGTGGGGAAGTCAGGCTCGCCCGCGCCGAAGTCGACGACGTCGACGCCTTCACGGCGCAGGCGTTCCGCGTCGGCCTGCACCTTCATGGTGGAAGAAACACTGATCGCCGAAATACGCCCGGCGAGGGCGAGGGTGGACTGCATTACAAGCTGCCTCCTGTGGAGCGGTTCTTCAATCGTAACTCGATTGACGGGGGCACGAGGCCGGTGACGCTGCCGCCGAGCGATGCGACTTCCTTGACCAGGTGCGAGGAGAGGAACGAGGTCGCCTCCGAGGCGGTGAGAAAAATGGTTTCCACGCCGGGCTCCAGGCGGCGGTTCATCAGCGCCATCTGCAACTCGTACTCGTAGTCGGCCACGGCGCGGATGCCGCGGAGGATCGCGTTGGCGCCTTTGCGGCGGGCGAACTCCACCGTGAGCCCTTCAAAGGAGTCGATCTCCACATTGGGGAACGGCTGCAGGAGTTCGCGCGCCATTTCCATGCGCTCCTCGATGGTGAACAGCGGTTTCTTCGACTGGTTGCGGAGGATGGCGACGATCAAGCGATCGGCGAGCGCCGCGCCGCGGGCGATGATGTCGAGGTGCCCGTTCGTGAACGGGTCGAAAGAGCCGGGGTAAATGGCGATCAGGGAGCGGGGCATGGCGGATCACTTGCTGTTGCGGTGCACGACGCCTTCTTTCATAACGAAGAACACGCGGGTGACGGCGCGGATATCGGCGGAGGGATCGCCGGGAACGGCGATGATGTCGGCGAGCTTGCCGGCTTCCAGCGTGCCCGTGCGGGCGGCGATGCCGAACAACTCCGCGTCGACGCTGGTGGCGGCTTTAATGGCGTCCAGCGGCTTCATGCCCAGGCGGACCAGATGCGTTAGCTCCTCAGCGTTGCGACCGTGCGGGTATACGGCGGCATCCGTGCCGAGAGCGATGCGAACGCCCTTCTGGATGGCTTTGCGGACCGTCTCGTCGATCTGCTTTGCCGCGGCGCGAGCCTTGGGTTCAATGGCGGGCGGCAGCATGTTGCCCTTTTCGAACGCGATCTTTAGCCCTTCGATTGCCATCAAGGTCGGCACCAGGTAGGTGCCCTTGGCCTTCATCATGTCGAGAGCTTCATCGTCGAGGAACGTGCCGTGCTCGATGGAATCAATTCCGGCGCGGATGGCCCGCTTGGCGCCTTCGGCGCCATGCGCGTGAGCGGCGGTTTTGCGGCGAAGCGCGTGTGCCTCGTCGACCATGGCATTCAGCTCTTCCTGGGTCAACTGGGGAGTGTCGACATCGTCGGTGAGGGAGAGAACGCCGCCGGTGGCGCAGGTTTTGATGACGTCGGCGCCGTACTTGACGTTGTAACGGACCAGGGCGCGCATGGCATCGGCGCCGTTGCCGATGCCGTCCTCGATGCCGGACTCGCGTCCGAACAGGTTGCGGCGGAAGCCGGCGAGTCCGTCGCAATGGCCGCCCGTAGCGCCGATGGAATTGGTGGCTACCAGCATGCGCGGTCCGGGAATTTTCCCGGCCGCTACGGCATTGCGTAGCGCGACATCGACATGGTCGGCTGAGCCGACGTCGCGAACCGTGGTGAATCCTGCCTGCAATGTCTTTCGCAGCGTCTCCGTCGCTTCCAGCGCGCGCTCCGCGGGTGTTTTTTTGAGGCCGTCGAGCAGTTCCTTGTCGAAGTCGATTGCGTATTGCATGCTCAGATGGGTGTGGGCGTCCATGAACCCGGGCAGCAGGGTAGCGTCGCCGAGGTCGATGGTTTCGGCGTTGGCGGGGAGCTGCGATCCGGGACCGGCGGCGGAGATGCGGCCTCCGGCAACGACCACCAGTCCGGGTGAGACGATGCGGTCGCCCTTGCCGTCGAACATGCGCGCGGCTTTCAGAACGATGGGACGGGATTGCGCGGGGAGCAGCAGTGCGGCGGCGAGCAGAAGCAAAGTCGGTTTCATCGGGTTGGGATGACTCTAGCGCAAGTACCCGCCCAGAGACAAGCTATCGTGATAGCTGGCATGAATTTCCTTTCGGGGAAGCTGTTTCCGCTGCTGCTTGCGGCGCTGTTCTGCGCGTTGGGCTGGATGTTCATTCCGCGCCTGGGGATTGAAGCGGATGAGGCGCTGGTGGGCGGCGCGATTTACCCTGGCGCCGAATCTGCCTTCTCCCTGCACCTCGGCGGGTGGGAAATTCCGCTGATGATTTCCTCCTACCTGGGGGCTGGGAAGGCCTGGATCCTGAACGGGGTCTTCTGGCTGTTCCCGCCCTCGCCTGTTTCCCTGCGGATCCCGACGCTGCTTGCTGGTGCGTTCGCCATCTGGATGTTCTGGCGTTTTCTCGACGCCACGGCGGGACGGCGGGTGGCGATGATGGGCGTCGCGCTGCTGGCCACCGATACGGCGTTCGTGCTGACGGAGGCGATCGACTGGGGTCCGGTGGCGGTCCAGCAGGCGTGCAAGCTGGGAGGCCTGCTGCTGCTGCTGCGATTCCACAAATCCGGCGGCGGAGGAGCGCTGTTCGGAGCGTTTTTCGTGTTCGGCCTGGGGCTTTGGGACAAGGCGCTGTTCGCATGGGCGCTGGTTGGACTCGCCGCGGCGGCCATCGTGGTGCACGCCGCGATTCGCCAGCATCTGACGTGGCGCAATGTGTCGATCGCGAGCGCGGGGCTGGTGCTGGGCGCATTGCCGCTGATCGCGTACAATCTCGCCCACCCGCTGGAGACGCTGACGCGGAATGCGGCCATCGGCGGAGACGACGTAAGCGTCAAGGTTCATCTTTTGGAGGAGACGCTGAACGGAAGGGCATTTCACGGCTTTCTGGTGGCCGCGACTCCGGGTCCGAAGGTGGGTACTGCACGAAGCGTCGTGCAGCGTGTCTCCGAACGTCTGAGCTCGGGCGACTACCCGGTGGCAAACTGGAATCCGTTTGCACTGGTGTTCGCGGTTCTGGCAGTGCTCGCGACGCGACAGCGCGCCGGTTGGTTCGCCCTGATTTTCCTGGTGGTTACCTGGGTGGCGATGGCGGCGACAGCGCGGGCCGGCGGCGGAGCCCACCATGTGGTGCTGCTCTGGCCTTTCCCCATGATGCTAGTGGCAGTAGCGATCGACGCGATTGCGCCGCGGAGGTGGATCGCCGCGGCGATGTGCGCGGTGCTCTGTGCCGGGAACCTGCTGGCGCTGAATCAGTACGCGGCGATGTTGATCCGCAACGGAGGGTCGACCCGCTGGACGGACGCGATGACGCCGCTGGCGCGGAGGCTTGAGTCACTGAACGCAACGCGGGTTTTCGTGACAGACTGGGGCATTCTGGAGAGCGTGCAGTTGCTTACGGAAGGGAGAGTTCCGTTGCAGGAAGGCGCGGAGGCGCCGATAGCAGCGGAGTTCGTATATGTGGGCCACACCTCGGAGGCGCGGATTGTGCCCCGCGATCCGGATGTGGAGGCACGCGCCCGCGCGGCGGGATTCTCGCCGGTGCTGCGGGAAGTGATTCACGATCGCCACGGGAGAGGGACGTTTGTCATCTACAGGTTCAGCCGCTGATCGCGGTTTTCAGTGCAACGTGTGCGGCGCGGCGTCGCCGGCGCCGGCGCAGGGGTTCGACCGGGAGCGCGCCAGTTGCGCGCACTGCGGGTCCACGGTGCGGCTGCGCGGCCTGGTGTCGCTGATCTCCATGGAGATTTTCGGCGTTCCGTTGACCCTGGACGAAATGCCGGTGATGAAGAGCCTGCGCGGGATCGGGATGAGCGATCCCCCGGCGCTAGCCGAGCGGCTGGCTGAAAAGTTCGACTACACCAACACGTTCTACCACCAGGCGCCCCGTTTCGATGTGGTCAGCATGGACGAGCGGCACCTGGGCCAATACGACTTCATTGTCAGCAGCGAAGTGCTGGAGCACGTTCCGCCGCCGGTGGGCCACGCCTTCCGGACGCTGCATCGCATGTTGAAGCCGCATGGCGTGCTGCTGCTGACCACGCCGTATTCCCTGAAGCCCGCCACCGCCGAACATTACCCCGCTTTGTACGAGTTTCAGGTAGTGCAGTTGGGCGGTCGCGCGGTGCTGGTCAACCGCACGCGCGAGGGCCGTGTCGAGGTGTTCGAGGATCTGGTGTTTCACGGGGGTGACGGATCGACGGTGGAGATCCGAGAGTTTACGGAGAATTCCCTGCTGGCCCTGCTGAAAGAGGCGGGTTTCGACGAAGTCGCGATTCGCGGGGAGCATGTTCCGGCGCACGGGGTGGTGCACGGGGAACGCTGGTCGCTTCCGATGGCCGCCCGCAAGGGCAGATTCGCGCCCGCCGTGGCGGAGATCGCGAGCGCCTATCGCGACCGCGGAGGCGAGATCGCGGCACTGCGAACCGAACTGGCGCGGTTGTCCGAAGAGCTGGCGGAAACCCGGGCCAAGGCGCTGGCGATTCAGGAGCGGGCTGCCGCGGAAGTCGCTGAGACCACCCGCTGGGCGAGAAAGATTGAAAGCGAGTTCGAGGAGCGCACGCGCTGGGCCGTACAGTTGCAGGACGAGGTGAAGGAGCAGATCGGCAACGTCAAGCACCTCCAGCAGGAAGTGGAAGCGCAGGCAGCGCGCGCGCGGGACCTGGAGACGGAGCTGATTCGCGTCCGCTCCCGGCTTTGGAACCGGCTGGGGCGGCTGGTTCGCCTGGGCGGCTAGACCGGACGGCACTTCCAGTAGTAGTGATGCAGGTTGCTGCTGGATTTCATGCGCCGCAGCACCAGCTCCACCTCCATGCCGATCTCCGCAACCCCGCCCGCGTCGGTCATCTGACAAAGGATCCGGCCGCCGCCGGTGAGGTCCACGACGGCCAGGATGTTGGGCTGCACCGGTGAATCGTACAGGTAGTCTTTGTTGAAGGTGAAGAGCCGCCCCCTGCGGCTGAGCGGCTGTTCCTGCATGTTGCCCGAACTGTGGCATTGCTCGCACACCTGGGCCATGGGGAACTGGATGAGGCCGCAGTTTCCGCAGCGGCTGCCGCGAAGGCGGACGTTCTGGGCTTCCTCGCGCTTCCAGAACACATTCGACATCTCTGCTCCGCCGCCTGCTTCGCTGAGCACGTGGCGCAGCTTGCGATAGCGTGCGTAGCTGGGCAGGGGGATGGTGCGGGTGTCGGGCGGGGCGGGCTCGGCGCCGGTGCCCGTAGCACGGAACAGGAATGCGTCCGCACCGTCTCCGTACCCGATCATCAGAATCAACGCGCCAGCCGGCGCCTGCTTTAACGCGAAGGCGAGCAGCAGCAGCGGCATCGCCGCGCCGGTAACGCCGATGTCGGAAACGCGCGGATCGGCCACTTGCCGGGGCTGGAGTCCGATCGCCTTGGCGACGCTGAGGTGAGCCTTTCCGTCGGGCGAGGGCAGGATGGCGAGCGTGATGTCCTCGGATCGCGCGTCCGCCTGGGCCAGGAGTTCACGAGCGGCGGCGGTCGCGTTCTCCTCCAAGCCGTGACGGGTGGTGAAGCGACCGGAGAAGGCGTGCACCTCGGAGTCGGTGTCGAGCCGCCATTCATCGAGAAAGTGATCGAACCGGGAGACGCGAGCGATCAGTTCGGCGGCCAGATTCCGGTCCGAGATGAGGATCGCCGCGGCGGCATCGCCGAACAGCATCTCCTCTGTTGATTCGGGCTCCGGGTCGCGCGCTTCGGAGGCGACCACGGCAACCGAGGCGGCCGAGCCCGCTTGAACGGCATCGAAGGCGGCATGGAGGGCGGAGGTGCCGGCGCGCAGCGATCCGCCGAAATCCGTGGTGGCGACGCTGGCCGGCAGGTCGCATGCGGCGGCGATCTGGCTGGCGGTGGAGCGCTGCCAGAAGGGTGCGCTGGTGGAGGCGAAGTACAGCCGGTCGAAGCTGAGTTCGCCCAGCGCCCACGCCGCGCCATAGCCCATGGTCAGCGCGTCCTCATCGAAGCCGGCGATCGCTTTCGCGCCGGGGATCGCGCGCGAGCCCCAGGCCTGGGCGATCAGCTCACGCGACAGACGCTGGCGCGGGACATGGAAGGAAGCTCGTGATATTCCAATCATGCGCTATCCCGGAAGCGTGTAGCCTTCGAACTGGGCCCGCAGAGCGCGCTTATTGAACTTGCCCACGCTGGTCTTCGGCACGGCGTCGATGAAGACGATGTCGTCCGGCAGCCACCACTTGGCAACGCGTTCGCTCAGGAACTGCAGCAATTCTTCCTTGGTGATGGTATCGCGATGCTCCGGAGCGGGCGCGACACAAGCCAGCGGACGTTCCTGCCATTTGGGGTGAGGTACGGAGATCACGGCGGCTTCCATCACTTTGGGATGGGCCATGATGGCGTTTTCCAGATCGACCGACGAGATCCACTCGCCGCCGGACTTGACCAGGTCCTTGGTGCGATCCATGATCTGGATATAGCCCTCGGGATCGATGGTGGCGACATCGCCGGTGCGGAACCAGCCATCGAAGAACGACTCCTTGGCCCCGCGTTCGGTCCCCCTCGGGTCATTGTAGTAACCGGAAGTGATCCAAGGACCGCGCACCTGCAGTTCGCCCATGGTGATGCCGTCCCAGGGCTGATCCTGGCCGCTCTCGTCGACGATGCGGATGTCCACGCCCGCAAGCGGAAATCCGTGGCGCGCCATCAGATTCCAGCGGTCCTGTTCCGGCAGGTCGAGGAGTGTGGATTTCAGCGAGGTGACGGTTGCGATCGGGGTGGTTTCGGTCATCCCCCAGGCAAGCATGAACCGGATCCCGTACTTCTTCTCGTACTGCTCGATGAAGCCGCGTGGCAGCGCGGACCCGGCGCAAACGATGGTTCGCAGGCTCGACAGGTCGTGCGGGTTCGATTCCAGGTACGCGTACAGCGTCATCCAGATGGTGGGAACGCCGGCGGTGAACGTGGGCTTTTCGTTCTGGATCAGCGCCGCGACATCCTGCGGCTGGAGCTGGCGTCCGGTGAATACGATTCGCGAGCCGGTCATCACCGCGGCAAAGGGGACGCCCCAGCCATTGGCGTGGAACATCGGAACAATTTGCAGGATCGTGTCGCGTTCGCTGAGCGCGAAGCTGTCCGCCATGGTGAGGCCGTAGCTATGCAGGAACAGCGCGCGGTGGCTGTACAGGACACCTTTGGGATGTCCGGTGGTTCCCGACGTGTAGCAAGTGGCGCAGGCGGTGTTCTCATCCAGAGTGGGCCAGGGGAACGGGCCGGCGGGGGCATCCCGAAGCAGCGATTCGTAATCCGAAGCCGGACTCAACGAGTGATTATCGAGAGGCTCGTCATCGAGGATGACGAACTGAGTGACCTCGGGGATGTCGGCGCGGATCTGCTCCAGCAGATTCACCAGGGAAGCATCTACGAAGATCACTTTGTCGCCGGCGTGCTGGATGATGTAGGCCAGTTGATCCGCGGCCAGCCGCAGGTTCAGGGTGTGCAGCACCGCGCCGAAGCAGGGGACGGCGAAGTACAGTTCCAGGTGGCGGTGGGAGTTCCAGCATAGAGTTCCCACGCGATCGCCCGGCTGCAAGCCGAGCGATTGCAGGACGTGCGCCAGCCGGTGGACGCGGGCGTGGAAATCGGCGTAAGAGTAGCGGTGCATCCCGGCGGGCATGCGTCCGGCGATTTCTTTGCGGGGGTACAGCTTGGCCGCCCGCTCCAGGATATGGGTGAGCGTGAGCGGGTAATCCATCATCATGCCGGACATAAGCGTCCAATGTATCAGAGGCGCTGGAGAGCCATCCACGCAAAGAAGATAGAATCGGAGCAATGCGATTCATGATCTTTGCGGTCGCGTCGTTGCTCCTGGCCGAGAAACCTCTCCGCACACCGGATGAGCGGTTCCGCGGCCTGCCTGACTACCCCTTCCGAGCCCATTACGTCACCGTGGAAGGCAAACGGATGCATTATGTCGATGAGGGCAAAGGCGACGTGGTGCTGATGCTGCACGGCGAGCCTTCGTGGTCGTACCTGTACCGCAAAATTATCCCGGTGGTGGCTCAGGGCTCACGCGTCATCGCGCCGGACCTGATCGGCTTCGGCAAGTCCGACAAGCTTCGCGAAAAGAGCGACTACACCTTCGAGATGCATTTCGCTGCTCTCAAGAGCTTCGTCGAGAAGCGTAAGCTGCGCAACATTACTCTGGTCTGCCAGGACTGGGGCGGATTGCTGGGGCTCGCGCTGGTGGGCGAGATGCCGGACCGGTTCGCGAGGCTGATCGTGATGAACACCGGGCTGCCCACGGGCGAGAAGCCAGGTCCGGCGTTTCTGCAGTGGCGAGCCTTTGCCGCGCAGCAGACGGACATGAACGTCGGCGATGTCCTGGAGCGCGGGACATTTTCGAACCTGACTCCAACGGTGCGCGCCGCCTATGACGCGCCGTTCCCCGATAAGACGTACAAAGCGGGCGCCCATCAGTTTCCGCTGCTGGTGCCGATCTCGAAGGACGATCCGGCGATACCGCGAATGGAGAAGGCGCGGCAGGTGCTGGGGCAGTGGAACAAACCGGCTCTGGTGATGTTTTCCGACAAGGACGCGGTCTCCGCCGGCGGCGATCGCATGTTCCGGGCGCTACTGCCGACGGCGAAGAACGAACCGGAAATCGTGATCCGGAACGCGGGGCATTTTCTTCAGGAAGACAAGGGAGAAGAGATCGCGGGACATATTGTCGAATTTCTCAAACGCCGTCCGATCACAAAATGACCCGATCCATTGCCGTCCTTCTCGCCTGCGCCGCGCTGCTGCGCGCCGATCGCCAGTCCGGCGAGCTGCGGATCTCCGTTTCCGACGCGACCGGCGCGGCGCTGGCGGCGAGGGTGGAAGTGGAAAGCGCGATCAACCAGTTCCGGCGTGTGCTGGAGACCTCGCCCGAAGGACGATTGATCATCCCTGGACTGGCTTTCGGACCGTACCGCGCGGTGGTCACCCGCGACGGCTTCGCGCCATCGAGCCTGAACCTGGAGATTCGCAGCGAGGTGCCGGTGGAGCGCCGGGTGACCCTGGAACTGCGCGGGATTACGGAGCAGGTGACGGTGCGGGATTCCAGCACGCTGCTGGATCCGCACGCCACCGGTCCGGTGTTCCGCCTGGGTTCCGACGCACTCGATACACGCCGCGCCAGCCGTCCCGGCCGCGAGCTTCTCGATCTGGTGAACACGCAACCCGGCTGGCTGCTGGAGGCGAACGGGATTCTGCATCCGCGCGGCTCGGAGTATGACACGCAATACGTGATTGACGGCATCCCGGTCACCGACAACCGCTCGCCCGGCTTTGCCCCGGCCTTCGCGGCGGAAGCGACCGAATCCATGCGCATCTGGACCGGGGGTATTCCGGCGGAGTTCGGCCGCAAGCTGGGGGGCGTGATCGAGCTGACCACGCGGCGCGATTCGCGGCTGGGCTGGAGAGGCGCCGCCGCGCTTGAAGGCGGCAGTTTTGCCAGCCGCAGCGGATCGTTGTCGGGTCAATACGGCGCGCGCCGCTGGACCGCTTCACTGGCGGCCACCGGCTTCCTTACCGACCGCTTTCTGGATCCGCCGGCGCCGGAAAACTTCACCAACCACGGCTCCGGCGGCGGCTTCACGGGACGCCTGGATACCGAACCTTCGGATCGCGACCGGCTGCGCTTCTATTTCCATCACAAGCGCTCCGGGTTCCAGGTGCCGAACGAGCTGTTTCAGCAGGCCGCCGGACAGCGGCAGGATCGCGGAACCAGAGAGAGCCTGGGTCAGGCCAGCTACCAGCGGACCCTCTCCGCGAAGTGGCTGTTCGACGCCCGTCTGATGGCTCGCGACGTGGACGCGCGGTTGTGGAGCAATCCTTTGGCGACGCCGATCCTGGCTTCGCAGGATCGCGGCTTCCGCGAGCTGTACTTGAATTCCAGCGCGGCCACCACTCAGGGCCGGCATTCGATCAAGTTCGGCGCCGAGGCTGTTTTGACCAGCGCTCGAGAGCTGTTCGCCTACCGTATCGCCGATCCCTCGTTCTTCGAGGATGAGTTCCCGCTTTCCTTCCGCTTTCAGGGCCGCCGTCGCGGCAATGAACAATCCGCCTACATCCAGGACACCATCCGCCTGGGCAACCTGACGGTGAACGCGGGCCTGCGCTGGGATCGCTACCGGCTGCTGGTAACGGAAGCCGCGATCAGCCCCCGCCTCGGAGTCGGGTACTATCTGCCGAAGACGCGGACCCTGCTGCGCGCCAGCTACGACCGCATCTTCACCACTCCGGCGATCGAGAACCTGCTGCTGGCCAGTTCGCCGGCAGCGCAGAGCCTGACGGACGAAACCAGCGGCTTGCCGGTGCGGCCGTCGCGCGGCAACTACTTTGAAGCGGGCTTCTCGCAAGCGATCTTCAGCCGGCTGCGCATGGACGCAAGCTGGTACTTGCGCAGGCTGCGCAATTACGGCGACGACGAGGTGTTTCTGAACACCGGAGTTAGTTTTCCGATCGCGTTCCAGCGGGCTCGCGTGCGGGGTTATGAAGTGAAGCTGGAAGTTCCATCGTGGGGGCGCTTCTCGGGATTCGCCAGCTACTCCAATCTGTTGGGCACCGGATATCTTCCTGTCACCGGCGGATTGTTCCTGGATGAGGCTGACGAACTGCTGGCGCAGGGCAGCTTCCCCATCACGCAGGACCAGCGCAACACAGTGCAATTGAGGGGGCGCTGGGATGTCACGGGCCGGGTTTGGACGGCGGTGGGTTATTGGTACAACAGCGGCCTGCCGTTCGAAGGCGAAGCCCCGGAAACGGGCGATCCGCGGGTCCTTTCGCAGGTGGACTTCGCGCGAGGCCGTGTGAAACCGTCTTATTCTTTCGATCTGTCGCTGGGGATCGAGCTGTGGCGCGGGGAGCGCTATCAGGCCACGTTCCAGGTGGACGCTCTCAACGTCGCCGACCGCTTCAATCTCATCAACTTCGCCGGGCTGCTGTCCGGTACGGCGATCGGGCAGCCGCGCAACGTGGCTGCACGGCTGCGGGTCGCCTTCTAGCACCGGCGATTTCGTGAGAATCCGGCCGCCCGGAACGCACTATATCCATACCGGAGGGTGTGACCGTGCGATGGCTGGTTCTAGTGGCCGCGGGAGTTCTGGCGGCGCAAACGCCGGACAGCAACTTCGAAAGCCAGTCGGCGGCATATGAGGCGTTGAAGCGGCGCGACTATGATGCCGCGATCGCGGCATTTCAGGCCGCGATCGCCAGGGAGCCACGCCACGCCGGCTTGCGCAAGGATCTCGCATACACGCTTCTGAAGACGGGCGAGACGGAAGCCGCGCGGGATCAGTTTGCGGAAGCGATGGCGCTCGAGCCCGCCGACGCACACCTGGCTCGGGAGTACGCGTATCTTTGCCACGAGACGCGCCAGACGCGCACCGCACGGCGTGTTTTCGACCGCCTCCGGAAACAGGGCGATGCTGCCGCGGAGGAGGCGTACCAGAACATCGACCGGCCGCTTGCCGAAGGGATCGCGAGGTGGACCCACGCTGTGGAACTCGCGCCGGGGAATTACAGCGCCCACGAGGAACTGGCCAAGCTCGCTGAAACTCGGGATGAGATCGCGATAGCGGCGCTGCATTACGAGCTCGCGTGGAGGTTGCTCCCGGAGAAACGATCGCTACTGCTGGACCTGGGCCGCATCCAGCGCGAGCTAGGTCGGGAGCAGGAGGCGTTCCTCACGCTGCTGGCCGCGTCACGGGCCGGCGAGCCCCGCACGGCGGAACTGGCTCGGGAACTGCTGCCGGATCGCTATCCCTACGTGTATGAGTTCCGGCAGGCGCTGGTCCTCGATCCGGGCAGCGTCGAGCTGCGGCGCGAGCTCGCCTATCTGCACCTCGAAATGAAGCAAATGGATCTAGCCGAAGCGGAGTTCGAGCACCTACTGAAGCTGGCGCCGCAGGACCGGCTGAGCCTGGCGCAGCTTGGATTCCTGAAGCTGGCGCGCAAGGATTACTCGGGCGCAAAGCCGCTGCTTGAGCGGGTGCTGGAGACCGGGGATGACGAGATCGCCGACCGCGTCCGCGAGGCGCTGGGCATGCCGCGTACGTTGCGGCGGAGGGACGCTCCCCGGCGTGACGTTACCGAGGAAGCCCGGACCATGGCGGCCAGGAGCCTGGAGAAGGGGTATATTCCCGACGCGGTGAAGTACCTGCGGATCGCCCACGAAAGCGACCCCGTCGATTTCGACGTGATGCTGAAGCTGGGGTGGGCGTACAACGTGCTGAAACAGGATGAAGAGGCGGCGAAGTGGTTTCGACTGGCGGGCCGGAGTCCCGATCCGGAGATCGCCCGGCCGGCGTCGCGTGCGTACAGCGGGCTGCGCCCCGGCCAATCGCGATTCCGGACCACGGCCTGGATCTTTCCCGTCTTCTCCTCGCGATGGCACAACGTGTTTGCTTACGGACAGGTGAAGACCGAATTTCGACTGGGGAAGCTGCCGCTGCGTCCGTATCTTTCGGTCCGGCTCATCGGCGATACGCGAGGCGAACTGGCGCCGGTAGCGGCGGGGCTGCCGGCTCAGTATCTGTCCGAAAGCTCCTTCATCTTCGCGATCGGTGTCGCGACCCCGGTGAAGCGCGGTTTCTTCGCCTGGGCCGAAGCGGGCCAGGCGATGCGCTACATCCAGCGCGACGACGTTGGCCGGTCCGTACCGGATTATCGCGGAGGCATCAGTTACACGAAGGGCTTCGGGAACATGATGAACGGCGAATCGCGCGGCTGGTTCGCGGAAACGAACGAAGATCTGGTTTACGTCAGCCGGTTCCAGCATGATGTGCTGCTCTACAGCCAGAACCGCGGAGGTTACACGCTGCCGTCCGCGGGTGGCTTCGAGTCGCAGGTGTTCGTTCATGCCACCGCCACGGTCGACCTGAAGCAGCAGTATTGGGGAAACCTGGTGGAAGCCGGACCGGGTATCCGCTTCCGCCTGCCCGGCGCGCTGCACCCAGTGCTGTTCTCCGCCAGCCTGCTGCGCGGCGCGTTCCTGAAGAACATCGGCAATCCGGGGCGCCCGAATTACTGGGATGCCCGAGTGGGGTTATGGTATGCGTTTACTCGCTAGTCTGTTGTGCGCCGGATGGCTGTGGGGTGGCGACTTCTCGTTTCACGTCGCCGGCGATGAGGCCGCGTCTTGGGCCAAGGCGCTGGCCGCAGGCGGCTTTCAACCGGCAGAGTCCAGCGCGCGGCTGATCGTCGTCAGCGGGTCGAGCACTGCGCAACCGGCGGAGTGGATGCGGCGCCTGGAGGATGGCGCGGTCATACTGCTGGAAGGCGATTCGCCGCTGGCGCGGGCGCTGGGAATTGAACCCTCGGGCAAGCGGGTGCGCGTGCAAAGCGCGATCGAGGCCCGCGTACCCAAGCTGCACATCGTGTGGGAGCCGGCGGCCTCCATTGCCGAATCCAAGCTGCCGTCCGGCGCGCGCGTGTTCCTCCGCGAACGCTGGACCGGCGCGCCGCTGCTGGCCGGCATCCGGGTGGGAAACGGGGCCGCACTGTGGGCTGCCTGCCCGCCCGGACGGGAAGGCTACGAACGTTACCCCTACCTGCTGCAGGCCCTCGCCGACTTGGGAGTGTCGCCTCCGTTCCGCTCCAAGCGGCTGTGGGCGTTCTTCGATTCCTCCTATCGCCTGCGCGCCGACATCGACTACATCGCGGATCGCTGGCAGCGCGCGGGCATCGGAGCAATTCATGTCGCTGCCTGGCATTACTGGGAAGCCGACCCCGAGCGCGACGCTTTCCTGAATCGAGTGATTGCCGCCTGTCACCGGCGCGCGATCCTCGTTTACGCCTGGATCGAGTTCCCGCACGTCAGCGAAAAGTTCTGGCAGGACCACCCGGAATGGCGCGAGCAAACGGCGGTTCTGCAGGACGCTCACCTGGACTGGCGCAAACTGATGAATCTGACCAATCCTCAGGCATCGGCGGCGGTGGCCTCGCGGTTGCGGGAACTGCTGTCGCGCTTCGATTGGGACGGAGTGAATCTGGCCGAGCTGTATTTCGAGTCGCTCGAAGGAACCGGCAACGCGGCGCGCTTCACTCCCATGAATGAGGACGTGCGGAAGGAGTATCGGGAGCGGACGGGAGTCGATCCTTACGACCTCTTCCGGCCCGGCTCCCCGGCGGAGGCGATGCAGCAGTTTCTTGAGTTCCGGGCGGGCCTGGCGCACCGGCTGCAGAAGGAATGGATGGAGCGGCTGGAGGAGATCCGGAAGTCCAAATCCGATCTGGACCTGGTGTTAACGCACATTGACGACCGCTTTGATACGCGGATGAAGGATCTGCTGGGGGCGGATACGTCGCGCACGCTTCCGCTTCTGGATCAACACGACTTCACTTTCCTGATTGAGGACCCGGCAACCGTGTGGCATCTCGGTCCGGCCCGGTATCCTGAGATCGCCTCCAAATACACGGCGCTGACGCCGGCGCCATCCAAATTGGCGATCGACATCAACATAGTGGAGCGGTATCAGGACGTGTACCCCACCAAGCAGCAGACCGGGACTGAGCTGATGCAACTGGTGCAACTGGCGGCGAAGGCGTTCCCCAGGGTGGCTTTGTACTTCGAGAGCTCGCTGTCGCCAGTGGACCTGGACTGGCTCAGTTCAGCGGCGGCGGGAGTGCAGAAGGCGCAGGTGGCGGGCGGCAAGCTGGTGATCGAATCGGCGCGCGGCGCCGGGTTGCGGTGGTCCGGACCCGCGCTGGTGGACGGCCGGCCGTGGCCGGTTCGCGATGACGAGACGTTGTGGCTGCCGCCGGGGCTGCATTCCGTGGAGGCCGCCGCGCACCCGACGCCCTCCCGGATCCTGCGATTCTCGGGTGATCTGGAGAGCGCGGCGGTGAGCAAGATCGGGTTGGAATTCGCCTACCGCAGTTCCTCCCGCGCCATACTGCTGGTGGACAAGCTGCCGCGCCGCATCGAGATCGACGGCGAGCCGGCAACCCCGCGAATCCAAGGAAACCGCATCTATCTGCCGCGCGGCCAGCACTTCGTCCTGCTGGTTGACTGAATCGAAACGGGCGCTGGAAGTATAATGTCCGCCATGATCGAACTCGACGTTCAATCCCGGCGCAAGAAAAATGACGGGCCCGAGTCGGAGCATCCGTTTCGCATTCTGCTTCTCGGCGACTTCGGCTGCGAGACCGCCAAGCCGGTCTTCGTCGATCGCGATAACATCAATGGTCTGCCGGGCAAGCTGGGTGTTCACCTGGATCTGCCGGCCGGCCGGATCGAGTTCAAGGAAATGGACGACTTCCGTCCGGAGCAGCTCTATCGCGGCTTCCGTATGTTTCGCGACCTGCAGGAAGCACGCAAGCGGCTGGAAGATCCGCAGACGTTCCGCAAGGTGACCGCGGAGCCGGTGCAGGCGCCGGCGTCCATTCTCAGCTCCGGCAGCCTGCTGGATCAGATCGCGGCGGAAACCGAGGGACGCCCGGCGGGCGATGCCGATCCCTTCCAGCAATATCTGAAGAAGCTGGTGTCGCCCTACCTGGTGGACCGCCCCAACCCGAAGCAACTGGAGATCGTGGCCAAGATCGAAACGGCGATCGGGAATGAGATGCGCAACCTGCTGCATCGCCCCGCATTTCAGGGGTTGGAAGCAGCATGGCGAGCCGTGGAGATGATGGTCCGCGACGTGGAAACCAACCCGGACCTGAAGATCTACCTCTTCAGCCTTCCCCGCACTTCACTCGAGAAGGACCTGCTCGAGACAGCGGACCTGCGAACGACGGCACTGTACAAGATCCTCGTCGAGCAGACCGTGCGGACGCCCGGCGCGCACCCTTGGGCCGCGGTCGCGGGCGATTACTCGTTCGGAGACAACGCACTGGACATCGAAATTCTGGGCCGCATCGCGCTGCTTGCGGGCGCCGCGGGCACTCCATTTTTTGCCGGCGGCACTCCGGATGTGAATGCCTGGAAGCAGCCCTCTGCCGAATGGAAAGAGTTGACGGGAATCCCGGAGGCGTCCTATCTCGGAGTCACCTTGCCCCGCTTCCTGCTGCGGCTGCCGTACGGCGCGAAAACCGACACCGTCGAAACGTTCGAGTTCGAGGAGATCCCGGGCAAGCCCGAACACGGCGATTACCTGTGGGGCAATTCGGCATACCTGTGCGCGTACCTGCTGGCGCAAACGTTCAGCGAACAAGGCTGGCAGATGGAGCCCGGCGAAATCCTGGACGTGAACGGCCTGCCGCTGCACGTGTACAAGGAGGGCGGCGAAGCCGTCACCAAGCCGTGCGCCGAGGTGCTGATGCTGCAGACCACTTGCGAGGACCTGATGGAAAAGGGCCTGATGCCGGTGGTGTCCATGAAGGACTCGGACCGCGTGCGCCTCGCGGGCTTCCGCGCCATCAACGGCAAGAAGATCGCCGGGCGGTGGAGCTAGATCAGCGTACGGCGATCTGGGTCGCTTTGGCGTCCACTCCCTCGATGGATAGCGTCACCGGCTGCAGGCCGGTTCCGATGTTCTGCGGCACCACCACGTTCACCTGGTAAAGGCCGGCGTTGCCCGGGGCGAGCCCGCTGAACTGCACCGGGGCGTTTTGCCCCCCGATGGTCACCGTGGGCGTGGACGTGGTCCGCACCAGGCGATCCGTGGGCGCGGCCTCGCCCGACGCCTGCGGTTCGGTCACGCCGCCCAGCCCGTTCACGAAAAGCTGAACGACGCGGCCGCGCTGCACGGGATTCCCCGAGCCGACAATCGCATTGGCCTCGTCGCGAGCCGCGGCAACGCGGTTGGAGCCGTCCTGGTACTCGAAGAAGCCCGGTGACACCCGCTGGATCGGCACTCGCACCAAAGCGGTCTGCGAATCGCCCAGCGAGACCTTCACTTGAACCGAGGTCGATCCGGCGAGCTCCCACGGGATCTGCACGTTCACCTGGTTATCGCGGACGAAATGCAGGCGTCCGGGGACGCTGATACCGCGCGAAGTATCGTCGAAGCTGACGCTGACGCCGGAAAGCGACAGCGGCAGGTAAGGCGTGGAGAAGGTGCGCGAGGCTTCGCTCAAGCCGGCGCCGAAGATCGTCATGTACGATCCCGGGGCAAGTCCCGGACCCAGCTCGAAGCTGGCGGCATTCACGATTCCGTTGTTGTTGATCGCCGGCACGGGGCGTGAACGGCCGTCAAAGAAGAACTGCAGGCCGCCTGCCTGGACCACAATCTCGTCCTCGCCGGGTGTATTCAGGTTCAGGATGGTGGCCGCGCCGATGCCCAGGGCGTCCGTGGCGGGCGTCGCGCTCTCGATCGCGTCGCGCGGCGTGAACTGCACGTTGGCGTTCGGAATCGGAAGCCCGAACTGATCCACCAGCTTGAAGCTCAGCACCGTGCGGCGCCCCGCGTCGCCGAGAAACGGCATTGCCCGCGTGGAGAAGATGTTCGCCGCGCGGTTGTCGGAGACCGCGTACCAAAACGGGATGCGCAGCGGCGTCGCGCCGCCGGACACCAGAATCGCGCCCTCGTATTGCCCGGCATTGGGGACATTGCCCTGCAGCCGGACCTGGATTTCCGTGGACTGGCCGGCGTTCAACGCGGCCGTGCTGCTCGATAGCGTGAGGTTCGCACGCGAGTCCGGGTCGCGCCGTTCCACCGCTAGGGTCAGGTTCAGGTTCTGCATTCCGATGTTGGTCAGCCGCAGGGTCCGGTTCTGATTCACCTGCTGCACGCGGCCGAAGGAGATCGCCGCCGGCTCGACGGTGACATTGGTTTGCACCGCGCCGCCGGCATCCAGGCGGCCCGCGCCAACCGCGGTTACGCGGGCTCGTCCGCGCACCCCCTGCGCGTCGAAGTCGTCCACCGCTGCGTTGGCCGTATTCACCACCGCGCTTTTCAATTGGGCTGCGGTCAGGCTTGGATAGCGCTGTTTCACCAGCGCGACCGCGCCGGCCACGAGCGCCGCGGAAAAGCTGGCGCCGTTGCCGGCCGACCACCCCGTGGGCGACCACAGGTCGCCATTCGGGTCGTACGTCTGGGTCGCGAAGAACAAATCGGTTCCGGGAGCGACCAGCTCCGGCTTGATCTCCAGGGCGTTGATGTTCGGCCCGCGGGAGGAAAACGCCGCGACAGTGTTGCTCTCCACATCGCGGAGTTCCACGTAGGCGGGGTCGATGGTCACCTGCGTTCCGGCATTTCCCTGCAGGAGCGTCCGCAAGCCCTGCCCCGCCGACGTCCGGATCTGCACCGAGGGAATGCCGGAGGTCGCCACTCCCTGCATGCGGAAGAGGAACTCCGAATTCTGGCGATACAGGATCATGCCCACGGCGCCCGCGTTCGCGACATTGGTGACCTTGGTGATGGTCAGGCAATCGCCGCCTTCCACCAGCGCGAACACGCCCTCCATGGATCCGGCCGGGAGCGGCGAGCAGGCGCGGGCGTTGCCCGGGGCCAGTCGGATTCCGGCAGTCAGCGGGCCCGAGGGCAGCGGACCGTCGCTGAACAAAGCGTAAGCGGGACCCAACGCCTCCGGAGGGTTTCCAGCGCCCCGAACTGTCACCGTCTGAAACAAGGCATGCGCGTTCGTTGTCGCGCCAACGGTGATCGCCGAAGGCGCCGAGCCGGGTGAGTTGATGGAATTTAAGGCGGGAAACCTCAGCCCCAGGTCGCCGTCATTGCCTGCCGATGTCACCACCGCGAGACCCGCCCGGGCGGCGTTCTCCACGGCGACCGCGAACGGATCGCAAAAATCGGTGGCAAAGCTCGGGCAATCCGGCTGGCGCCGGTCGGTCAGAGTCCATTCCGCCGGATTGGTGCCGAAGCTGAGGAGTGCGACATCCATGCCGTCCGCCGCCGCATCGCTCAAGGCCCGTAGCACCGCGTCAATGTAAGTCGCGTCATTCACGCCAGGCGATCCGAAAATCTTATAGTTCCCGACCCAGGCCTTCGGCGCGATGCCGGAAATCCGGCCCAGCGGGGAATCAGCCGGAGCGCCCGCCGCGATGGAAGCCAGCGCCGTGCCTTTGCCTACCCGGTCGCGTGGCGACAGATCGTCCGGACGCGTGCTCTCCAATTGCCCGTCGAAGCGAGCCACGATGTCAACGTAGCTGCGGGCGACAATCACCTTCGAATTCGTGAACGCGGCATCCCCGCGTGGGAAGCCGGCCGGGACCGTCAACGACGGGTCGCGCATCATCGGATGGTTGTGATCGACGCCGGTATCCAGAATCGCAATCCGGGTTCCCGCGCCGGCGTTCTGCTGCCCGCCGAGGGTGCTCCAGGCAGCGGATGCGTTGGTCAGATCGAGCGCCCGGTTTAAATGCCTTTTCAGTGGCGCCAGGCGAAACACCGCGCGCACGCCGGGAATTTCGCCCGGGTCGTTCTTTCCCGGATCGCCTTCGGCCACGATCACGTTCACCAGGGTCGCTTCCGCGGCGATCACGCGCAGCCCGCGCCGCCCGAGCTCCCCGGCGAGCGCCTGGCGGCCGCGCTCCAGCGCCGCCCGGCGCTGCGCAGCCTCCGCCGACCGCCAGGCTTTACGGTTCGGGATTGCCTCCGCCAGCGGGGGCTCCTCCAGCCACACCAGGTATCGCGGCGGACGCGCGGCCGCCGGGGTAACCGCGCACATCACGCTGAACAGAATGAAAATACAGGCTTTGCGGGGCATCTGGGAAGGTGGACGCAGCTCCCGTGGAAAGCGTTTCCGGCGCGCCGGCGCGCGGCCCTTCCAACAGGCTGATTCGACAATCTTAACCCAAGTTGCTACAATCGCTTAAGAAGGATTTACATGGCCAGCAAAGCACCCTTCGCGACGGGCGCACAGGTGGAACACCCCAAATTCGGACTCGGGTCCGTGCTTTCGTGCACGGACGAGCACATCACCATCAAATTCGACGATCACGGCGAAAAGAAATTTGTCCTGTCGATTGTTCTTCCTAACTTGAAGAAGAGCGATCGCCAGCCTCCCGTCGAGAAGCGCCGCGCCACCCGGAAGAAAGCGACGCCCGCGGCTACCCCCGCAACGTAGTCAAACGCCCGGCTGCTCGATCCGCGGATTTGTGACAGAATTTCATGGACATGAAATTCTTCCTGATCACTTGGATCGCGCTGTGCGCGTCCGCTGCCGGACCGCTCGATAAGTTCGATATCCCCACCAAAATGAAGCAGTACAAGGTGCCGGGCGTCAGCGTAGCCATCGCCGACGGAGGCAAAGTCGTCTGGTCACAGGGGTTCGGCGAACGGGAAGCCGGCTCCGGCAAGCCGGTCACCGTCGACACGCTTTTCCAGGCGGCTTCCATCTCGAAACCCGTCGCCGCCACGGGCATGCTGCGCCTGGTGGAGAAGAGGAAGCTGGATCTGGATGCGGACGTCAACAGCAAGCTGAAATCGTGGAAGCTGCCGGATAACGAGTTCACCGCGCAGCACAAAGTGACCTTGCGCAGGATCGTGAGTCATGGCGCGGGGTTGACGGTCCATGGCTTTCCGGGATACGAGACAGGAATCCCGCTGCCGACGCTGGCGGATATTCTGGATGGCCGCAAGCCGCCGGCCAACACCGCGGCGGTTCGCGTGGATATGCTGCCCGGCTCCAAATGGCGCTATTCGGGCGGCGGCACTACCTTGATGCAGCTCCTGATTCAGGATGTCACGGGCAAGCCGTTTCCGGACTTTATGCGCGACATGGTGCTGAAACCGGCGGAAATGAGGCAAAGCGGATACCACCAGCCCCTGCCCGAGAGCAGGACTTCCCACGCCGCCAGCGGTCATGACCGCGAGGGCAAGCTGATCAACGGCAAGTGGCACGTGTACCCGGAGATGGCTGCCGCCGGCCTTTGGACCACGCCCGGCGACCTCTGCCGCTGGGCTCTGGAAATTCAGCGAGCCTATGACGGCAAGTCCAGGAAGCTGTTGTCGCAGGCGATGGCACGGCAGATGCTGACCCGCCAGACTGGCGATTTCGGCCTGGGGCCCGGACTTCTAGGCTCGGGCGAGTCGCTTCGCTTCGGACACGGCGGCTCCAATGCGGGATTCAAGTGCCAGCTCATGGCCAATCTCAAAGGCCAGGCGGTCGTGGTGATGACCAACGGCGACCAGGGCGGGAAGCTGGCGCAGGAAATCAGCGAGTTGGTGATCGCCGAGTACAAGTGGGCTCCGGCACAATAAGCTACCGCCGGGAGCCATCTTCTCCGGAGACTACCTGCGCGTGATTCAGCGCCGCCACCAGCGTGACGCCGCCCAGCGCGTTGCCGAGAAAGGTGGGCAGCGTGAAGGCAAACAGCGCGTTCAGCCAGCTTTGCTCGCCGGTGGCGGCGAGCACGAAAACCTCGACGGACCCGGCGATGACGTGCGAGAGTCCGCCCAGGCCCACGAAGTACGCCATGAACAGCACCACCCAGAAACGCGCCGATTCGGCGTACGGCAGCAGCCAGACCATCAGCGCGATCATCCATCCGGCGATCACGCCGGAAAGCAGATGCCCGCTGAAGGAATCCCGCATCGCCTCCCGTCCGATCTCCGCGAAGGACACTTGGATGTAGGGTTCGAAGCTCGCGGTCAGGGAGATGTACGTCGCCACCAGCGCCGCGCCGATCAGGTTGCCGGCGAGGACCACCGCCCACAGCCGGGCGACGTCCTTAATCACCGTCGGCGTGCCTCGGTTCATCAACGGCAGAATCGGCTTGACGGTGTTCTCAGTGAACAACTGCTGTCGCCCGAGGATCACCGCCAGGAATCCGGCCGGATATCCGAGCTTGGTCACCAGCGGCATCCAGGGCGCATCCGGCAGGTGCGCTCGCAGGACTCCTTCGGCGATCAGCGACAGGCCCATGGACAAACCGGCGGCCAGAGCCGACCAGAACAGAGCGCTGGAAGGGCGGCCGAGTTCTTCCAGGGCTTCCTCGCGAATGGCTTCATAGACCTCGCGACTGGGTGGTGCGGTGCGGTTCTTCGCCTGGATCTCTTCCCGTGCCGGTTCGGCCATGCTCTGTCCGGCAATAGGAGTCCGCCTGCACCCAACTGGTTTCACGGCGTGTCGGAACGGTGCACAATCAGTGCATGGACACACCAGATCCGCGGGTCGATCTCGCCTATAGCCGCACGGACATGGCAAACTACCGCACGCAGCTTGCCCTGGACCGGACGACTCTGGCGTGGATCCGCACGACGCTCACCATGGCCAGCTTCGGATTCGCGCTGGTCGGGTTCTTTCACACCATGCGCGGGACGGACGGGGCCAACGAGCGCCTGTACCGGACCGCCGTGGAGATCGGGATTGCGCTGATCGCCGCCGGCGCGGCGGCAATGCTCGCGGCCGGGGTCTCGCACTGGCGCATGATCGGGCGGTTACGGCGCAACGAATCGCTGGAGGTCTCGCGCTGGCCCCTCAGCATCTCGCTGGGCATCCTGGTGATGCTGATCACATTGGGCGGCCTGTGGCGGATCCTGGGCTAAAGGGCGATCAGGGAACCAGGCGATAGCCGGGCAGTCCCGTTCCGGCCGACGCATCGGCCAGGTACACGCCGGAGGCGCTCATGGGAACCAGCCTGCTGTAGAGATTGCGGTACACCGGTGAATCCCGGCCGATCACCCAGATCACCGACGGGCTTCGTCCCGCCGGGACCTCGATGGGATCGCCATGCAGGACGCGAATCAGGCGGACTCCCCGCCATACGGAGGCATGCGGGCGGTTGCCCGTCTCCAAGGTATCGAGCAGCAGGACGATGGGCTGGTTCGGCAGGTAATAGGAGATCTTGCGCCAGTTCACGGGGGAGCGGTTCCAGAAGATCGGCGCGGAAGGATACTCTCGGGTCAGATGTTCCGTGGCGCGGATCGCCGCCCTGGTGTCGGCATCGACGTCATGAATCAGCGGCCACGCGGTTTCCCAGGCTGCATCGAAAAGCTGCTTGCGCAGGTGGGCCAGTTCGCCGGCGATCCCATCCCTGGGCGCGGCCAGATACAGCAGCCGGGGAGACCAGAACCACAGCACGTTCATTGTGAGCGCGAAAGCCGCCGCGGCTGGAAAGAGCGCCGGGAAGCGATCCCGCATCGCTGCAAGCGTGGCGCCGCCGAGGATGCAGGCCGCGGCGATCACCCCCAGCCCGTGACCCGGAGATCCGGCATGTACCAGCGCCTGGAATATCAAGGTTGGCACGACCCACAGCGCGAAGAACCAGACCGGAATCGGGGGCCGGGCGAAGTACCGGAACGCAATCCAGCCCGCGATCGCGAAGCCGTTCCACACCAGCAGCTTCGCCAGCATTCGCAGGTACGCGTCGCCACCCCCGCCGTAAACCGGGGACGCGTCGCGCGACTGGTCGCGCAAGTAATCCCGGAACACCAGGAAGAGAGCGTCCGTGCTCTCAAAACGGCTGGCCAGATAAGCGAGCCACGCCGCCGCGCAGAGGGCGCCCAGCGCCAGCGCGCCGAGAACGGCGGCGGAACTCTTCGCGCCGCGGGCAATCGAGACCACCGCCAGCGGTAGCAGCAACGCCAGCAGTTCCGGCCGGTAGCCGGAACCGATGCCCAGCGCGGCCGCGGCGATCCACGCCCATCGCGATTCGCCGGTCCAGGCCCGCCAGCAGGCGTAGGCCACCAGCAGGTTCACCGCGGCGATCCACACACGGATGGTGGAGGTGCCGATCTCGAACAGGAACGAAGGATTCACCGCCAGCAGCAGCGCCGCGATCCATCCGGCGGCGGCGCTCTTGAACATGCGGTCCGCCAGCAGGAAGGCGAGCCACAAGCTGAGCGCGGCGCCCAGAACAACGCCCACCGTGAACGCCGCCCCGGCTTCCAAACCCAGCACACGCTGGATCGCCTGCGATTGCAATACGAAAAGCGGATAGCCGGGAGGCTGCGGAATCAGGTTGCGCGGATCGAAGCGCTCCAGCGCCATTGCGAAATTGATGCAGTCCTCCGAGAACAGATGAGTGGGCCGGAGTGCGATCGCCGACGCCGAGGCGGCCAGCAGGCACAACAGGAACGCCGGAAGGTGGCGAGGCATCGGAAATCGAGGATAGCATCCGTTGAGGTTATGCTGGAATTTCATGCAAACCTCGAAAGCCACGGAGCACATGCGCGCCCTGGTGCAGGACCTCCAGGATCTGGAAGACCGGCTGCGCCAGGGCGGCGGCGCCAAGAAGATCGAGAAGCAGCACAAGGACGGAAAGCTCACCGCGCGGGAACGGATCGCGCAACTGATCGACCCCGGCGTGCAGTTCCTGGAGATCGGGCTGCTGGTGGCGTACGATTCCTACGAAGGGCAGGCGCCGGCGGCGGGCGTGGTCACCGGCCTGGCGAAGATCGAGGGCCGTCCCGCTGTAATCGTCGCCAATGACGCCACCGTCAAGGCGGGGGCGTGGTGGCCGGAGACGATTCCCAAGATCCTGCGCGCGCAGGAAGTGGCGATGCGCAACCGGCTGCCCATCGTATACCTGGTGGATTCGGCGGGCGTGAACCTGCCTTATCAGGACGGCATTTTCCCAGGACAGTATGGCGCGGCTCGCATTTTCTATTACAATTCGCTGATGCGGCGCAGGCTGCGTGTTCCCCAGATCGCGGCGGTGATGGGCATGTGCATCGCCGGCGGCGCGTACCTGCCGGCGCTGTCCGACGTCATCATCATGGTGGAAGGCACCAGTTTCATGGGCCTCGGCGGACCGAACCTGGTGAAGGGCGCGGTGGGACAAGTCGCCGATGCCGAAACGCTGGGCGGGGCGCGCATGCATACCACCGCCTCCGGCGTGGCCCATTACACGGCCAAGGATGATCCGGATTGCCTGAGGATGATTCGCGCGCGATTTCGCGAACTGCCGCCGCCCCCCGCTTCGCCCAGGGGCACGCCGCCGCGCAAGCCCGCGGAAGGCCTGTACGATGCGCTGCCGGCCGATCACCGCCTGCCTTATGACATGACGGAGATCATCGACCGCATCGTCGACGCGGACGACTACGTCGAGTTCCAGCCGCATCATGCGCCGGAGCTGCTGTGCGCCACCGCGCGGCTGAACGGGCGGGCGGTAGGCCTGATCGCCAATCGCCGCGGTTTTCTGAAGACCGAAGGCGGACCTCGCGTCGGCGGCATCGTCTACACCGAGTCCGCGCGCAAAGTCGCTTATTTCGTCGAGAACGCGGAGCGCCACTCGCTGCCGCTGCTGTATCTGCAGGATGTCAGCGGATTCATGGTTGGCGTGGACGCGGAGCAAGGCGGCATCATCCGCGCCGGAGCCGAGATGGTGGAGTCGATGGCGTGCGCCCGCGTGCCCAAGATCATCCTGACCTTGAACCACGCCTCCGGCGCCGGCTATTACGCAATGGCGGGGCAGGGCTTCGATCCGCACTTTACCTTCGGCTGGCCCACCGCGCGGATCGGCGTGATGGAAGGCGACTCGGCGGTACAGGCGGTGCATGGCCCGGAGATCGAGAAATATCGCAAGTCCGGCGAGCCACTGCCCAAGGATATTGAGGATCGCGTCGCCAAGACCCGCGCCGATTACGAAAAGTGGCTGGACGCGAAGCACGCCGCTTCGCGCGGCCACGTGGACGCGTTGATCGATCCGCTGAAGACGCGCGCGATTCTGTCGTTCGCGCTCGAAGCCGCCTGTTCCCGGCGGGAGCCCGAGCACTTGATTCTGGAAACGTTGGGGTGATGAACGATGATCCGATTTGCCTGTTTCATGCTGGCCGGCGCTGCTCTCCTGGCGCAGCAGGTCTCCGATACCGGGTTTCAGCCTCCGATCGCCAAGCCGGCTTTCGCCAAGGGCGCCGGACCGGTGATCGCCATTGACGAAGCCCATAACAATTTCCACACCAAGGACGGCCGCTACCTGACCTTCTCTAGCCTGCTGGAACGCGACGGTTATCACGTCATCGCATCCAAAAGCGAATTCCTCGGCGACGCGCTAAAGCCGATCCGGATTCTGGTGATCGCCAACGCCCTGTCGCGGGTCAACCCGGCGAAGTGGGAAAGGCCGGTTGCGCCCGGATTCACCGATGAAGAGGCCGTGGTGCTGGAGAAGTGGGTGCGCGAAGGCGGATCACTGTGGATGATGATCGATCATTTCCCCATGCCCGGCGTTTTCGAGCCCGTAACCCGGGCCTTCGGCCTCAAGTTTCTGGACGGGTATGTCGTGGAAGAACCGGCGTCCGGCCCGCTGGTGTTTTCCAAGGAGAAGGGCACGCTGAAGCAACACGCGGTCACCGAAGGCGTGAATTCAGTCGCGACCTTCACCGGCTCGGCATTCCAGATGCCCAACGGCGTGCCGCTGCTCGAGTTTCCCGCCGGTCCGGTATCGCTGATGGTGGAACGCGCCGGAGCCGTTACGCCGGAAACCCCCCGGATCCCGGTGAAGGGCTGGCTGCAGGGCGGCTTGATGCGCCACGGCAAGGGCCGCATCGCGGTTTTCGGCGAAGCGGCGATGTTCTCGGCGCAGCTCGCGGGTCCCAACAAGGCTCCCATGGGAATGAACGCTCCAGTGGCGAAGCAGAATCCGGAGTTCCTCCGCAGGATCGCGCTGTGGCTGTCCGGGAGTCTTGGCGAATGAGCGAGTGGTCAACGGACCAGGCGTTCTGGGACGTGTTCGAGCCCGTGATGTTCGATCCCAAGCGCTTCCCATCCTGCGCGGAGGAGGCGCTGAAGATGGCGGCCCTGGCCGGTATCACCGCGGGGTCCGCGCTCGATCTGGGCTGCGGTCCGGCCGCGCATGCGATCGCGCTGGCGCGAGCCGGTTTTCGCGTTACCGCCGTGGATCGGGTCGCCGGGATTCTGGACCGCGCGCGCAAGCTCGCCGCGGTAAACAACGCCGCGGTCGAGTGGGTGCAGGCTGATCTGCGGACTTTTGCCCGCCCCGCCTCCTTCGACCTGATCCTGATCATGGGCACCACCTTCGGGTATTGCGAGACCGACGCTCAAAATCGCGCGGTGTTGGGCCTGCAATTTCAGAACCTGAGGCCAGGAGGCGCGCTGGTGATCGACCTGGTGAGCAAGGAACGCCTGCTGAAGGCGCTGCAGCCCGCTACGCACGGCAGGCTGAACGACGGATCCGATCTGTACGGGCGGCACGAGTTCATCGAGGAAATCACCAAGATTCGCGAGGAATGGGTACGGCTGAATTCGGGGTCGGTCTGCCGCGTGACCTGCGAGCACTACGTCTACACCGGGATGGAAATCCGCGACCGGCTGCGCGACGCCGGATTCGAAGTCCGCCTCTTTGGAGATTCCAGCGGCCAGCCTTACGGGCCGTCCTCTCCACGGTTGATCGCCGTCGGCCGCAAGCCGGCCGAAGGAGAGCGAGCATGAGCATCCAAACCGCACGGCAGAACCGGCTGTTGGAGGTAACGATCGCCAATGGCGAGCACAACTACCTGACGCTGGAGATGTGCCGCGCGCTGGTCGATGCAATCGAAGCCGCGGAAGCGGACCGCTCCACCGGGGCGATCCTGATTCGGGCGGCGGGCCGCATCTTCTCGGGCGGCATCGACCTGGACGAAGCCGCCGATCCCGAAAATACCGATCACGGATTTCTCCATCACAAGCTGTTCAGTATCTCGGACCGCATCAGCAAGCCCATTGTCGCGGCGGTGCAGGGCGCCGCTCTCGCCGAAGGCATGGCTTTGCTGGCCAACGCTCATGTGGTGGTGGCGGCGCAAGGCACTTCCTTCGGGCTCACCGAGATCCGCGCCGGACTGTTTCCCTTCGCCGGATTTGACGCGCTGGCGCGGGCAATCGGCGAACGGCGCGCCACTGAGCTGGCGCTAACCGGGCGCATCTTCGCCGCTCCCGAGGCCTTGCAAATGGGACTGGTCCATGAGGTGGCGCCGGCCTTCGAGTACGACGACCGCGCTCAGGACATCGCCGGCAAGCTGGCGTACTCCTCGCCCGAGGCGGTGCACCGCGGCCTGGAGTTCGTCCACAAGCGGCGATCCCTGTCCTCGCTCGACTCGGGCACGCTGGGCTTGAAGCTGCGCGCCGGGTTGTTCCGCGGCGAGGATTTCCGCGAAGGCTGGCAGGCGGTCCGCCAGCAGCGGCCGGCGAAGTGGCCGTCGCTCGAAGGCCGGTAGCAAGCCACATCCCGCGAGACAGGTGGCATAGAATGTCACCATGAAATCCCGCTTTCTGCCGGCCTCGGTGTGTTCCGGCCTGCTTTGTTCCCTGCTGGTTCTGGCGCAAGCGCCCACTGCCTGGACGCCGGAGTTCGCCCTGCAGTTCCGCGGCGTCTCCGCCGTGACGCCCTCTCCCGACGGGAAGATGGCCGCCTGGGTGGAAACCCGCCAGGTGATGGAAGCTGAACGCAGCGAATCGGAGTCCCAGATTTTCGCCGGCGGCATGGACGGATCGCGGCGCGTGCAGTTGACCCGCGGCCCAAAAAGCTCCACGGCGCCCGCCTGGTCCCCCGATGGCAAGATGATTTACTTCGCGTCCGCCAGGTCTGGAAAGCGCCAGGTCTACCGTATCCGGCTGGCGGGCGGCGAGGCTGAGCAGGTGACGGAGTTCAAGGGTGACGTCAGCGATTTCGCGCTCTCCCGCGATGGCGCTCAGCTTGCCTTCACCGGCCATGAGCCTGGCCCCGACGCGGAAAAAGCGAAAAAAGAAAAGCGCGACTGGGAGATCCTGGACGAAAACCCGAAGAACGAAGCTCTGTACGTGACGCCGGCGGAGGCCGACGCCGAGGGTAAGCGCGCCCAGCGCAAGCTGACCGACGGCAAGCAGCACGTCACCGAGTTCGGCTGGTCTCCCGACGGGAAGAATATTGCGTTCGTGCAGCAGCCCACGCCCAAGGCCGACGACTGGATGAAGAGTGAACTGGCGGAAGCGGATCTCGCCGGCGGCGCGGTGAAACCGCTCGGACCGGCGCGGACCTTCCGCGGCAGCAACCCGGCATTCTCGCCCGATGGCCGCTGGCTGGCCTTCGCCAGGTCCACGCAGGAGCCCCCGAAGTGGGCCTTCGAATCCAAGATCACGCTGCTGAACCGGCAATCCGGCCAGTCCCGCGTCCTGCCGGCGACCTTCGATGAGCAGCCGCGGATCATCGGCTGGACCGCGGATTCCTCGCGGATTCTCTTCTCGGAGGCGCGCGGCACCCGCACGGTGATCTACGAAATGCCGCTGGACGGTCCGCCCCGCGCGCGCTTCGAACCCAAGCGCGGCGTGCTGAATGGAATCAGCCTGAACACCAGCGGATCCACCCTCGGTTTCCAGCACGAGACGCCGGACGAGGCCGGCGAGGCTTACATCTTGGCGCTGGACGCCGCCGCGCCGGTCCGCGTCAGCGCCGCCAACGCGAACCTGCCGAAGCTGCCCCTGGGCCGCACCGAAGTGATGCGCTGGAAATCCAAGGACGGGCGCGAGGTGGAAGGCCTGGTCACCTACCCGGTTGGTTACGAGAAGGGCAAAAAGTATCCCCTGATTCTGAACATCCATGGCGGGCCCACGGGCGTTTTCAATGAAGGCTTCATCGGCAAGTCCGGTATCTATCCGCTCGCCAGCTTCGCCGCGCGAGGTTACGTGACCCTGCGGCCCAATCCGCGGGGATCGAGCGGCTATGGCCGCGACTTCCGCTTCGCCAACTACAACGATTGGGGCGGCATGGACTACGAGGACGACATGGCCGGCGTGGACGCGCTGATCGCCCAGGGCGTCGCCGATCCCGAACGCATGGCGGTGATGGGCTGGAGCTACGGCGGGTTCATGACCAATTGGATCGTCACCCGCACGCAGCGCTTCAAGGCCGCGGTCTCCGGCGCCGGCTTGTCCAACCTGTGGAGCTTCACCGGCACCGCCGATGTCCCCGGCTTTATCCCCGACTACTTCGGCGGCGAACCGCACAAGGCGTTCGAAAACTACCAGAGACATTCGCCGCTCACCTTCGCGAATCAGGTGAGCACGCCGGTGCTTTTCCTGCACGGCGAGAAGGACGATCGCGTTCCGCCGTCGCAGGCGATCGAGTACTACAACGCGCTGAAGCGGCGCGGCGTGATCACCCGCCTGGTGACCTATCCCCGCACCCCGCACGGGCCGCAAGAGCCCAAGTTTGTGCTCGACATCATGCAGCGGCATCTCGATTGGGTGGATAAGTATGTTCGCTAGAAGCGTGCTTTTCCTCGCCGCCTGCGCGGCGCTCGCGCAGCAGTGGACGCCGGAACTGTCCATGAAGGTCGCGAATCTGGGCGCGGTCACCACCAGCAACGGCTGGGTGGCGTGGACCGAATCCCGCTGGGTTTACGACCGGGAGAAGAGCGAGCAGGACACGCAGGTGATTGTCGCTCGCGCGGATGGCTCGGCCCGCCGCAGCTTGGGCAAGGGCTCCGCGCCCGCAATCTCCGGCGATCACGTTTACTTCCGCCAGAACGGCGTGATCCTCCGCGCTCCGTTGGCCGGCGGGGATTCGCAACGCGTGCTGGAGTGGCGCGGCGCCATGGGCACCTTCGCCGTGTCGCCCAGCGGCAAGTGGATCGCATTCACCGGGCGCGAGCCGGATTCAGAGCGGGAGGCCGCGCGCAAGGAGAAGCGCGATTGGCGCGTGTTGAGCAGCACGCCTCCGAATCATGAGGTCTGGATCGCCGCGGCGCAGCCGGGCGCTGTTCCCAGGAAACTCTGGTCGGGCGACCGTCACGCGAGCGGAATCGAATGGTCGCCAGATGAGAAGAAGATCGCCGCCGAGTTGCGCGTATCGCCTTTCGCCGATGATTCCGCGACGTCCGACGTATTTGAAATCGCTATGGAGAACGGCGCGGCCCGGAAGATCGCCGCTACCAATGCCAGCGAACGCCAGCCCCGCTATTCGCCCGACGGGAAGCATCTGGCGCTGGTGGTCAGCGCCGATCCGCCGCAGTCGGCAGGCGACGACCGAATCGTGGTGGTGAGTGAAGGAGGCGTCACGCGCTCGCTCGCGCCGAGTCCGGATCGCCTGCCGCAAATCCTCGGCTGGACCGCGGATTCCAGCCGCATCCTGTTCCTGGAGCAGCGCGGCACGAGAGACGTCGTGTTCGCGATGCCGCTTCAAGGCGTTCCGGAAGCCATCTTCGCGCCGGTCGGCGCGATGTCCATCGAGGAAGCGGGCCAGGCAGCGCTGGCGTACGTTCTGGAAACCTCGGACCAGGCTCCGGAAGTCTTCGTCAAGAGCCTCAAAGGCGGAGATCCCGTTCGGGTCAGCGCCGCGAATGTGGATTTGCCCAAAGTGCCACTCGGCAAGACCGAGACCGTGCGCTGGAAATCGAAGGACGGGACGCAGATCGAAGGTCTGCTGACCTTCCCGGTGGGCTATCAGAAAGGCAAGCGCTACCCGCTCGTCCTGAATATCCACGGCGGTCCGTATGGCGGGTTCAGCGAGACGTTCATCGGCAAGAGCGGGTTGTATCCCATCGCGACCTTCGCCTCGAAAGGCTACGTGGTGTTGCGTCCCAACCCCCGATCCTCCACCGGATACGGACGCGACTTCCGCTTCGCCCTGCTCAAAGACTGGGGCGGCGTGGACTTCGACGACATCCAATCCGGTGTCGACTTCCTGATCGCCGAAAAGATCGTGGATCCCGAGCGCATGGCGATCATGGGCTGGAGTTACGGCGGCTACATGACCAACTGGACCATCACGCAAACCAGCCGCTTCAAGGCCGCCGCCGCCGGAGCGGGCATGAGCAACCTGACCAGCCAGACCGGCACCGCCGACATCCGTTCCAACAAGGTGGCCGCTTTCGGCGCTCCCTGGGAGAACGTTGCTTACTACACGCAGCGATCCCCCATCACGCACATCGGGAAGGTGAAAACGCCGCTGCTGATCCTGCACGGCGAAGCGGACGAGCGCGTTCCGGTCTCACAGGGCTACGAAATGTATTGGGCCGTCAAGCGCATCGGCGTGCCCGCGGAAATGGTGGTCTACCCGCGCACACCGCACGGGCCGCGCGAGCCCAAATTTGTTCTCGACATCATGCAGCGTCACATCGACTGGGTGGAAAAATATGTTCGCTAATCAACTGATCGCCGGACTTGTGCTCGCGGGCGGCCTGCTGGCTCAGGCGCCGCCGGCCTGGACTCCGGAGTATTCGATGAAGGTCAGGAACGTCGCCGACGTGACGCCTTCCCCGGACGGGAAGTGGGTCGCCTGGACCGAAACGCGCCCGGTAATGGACGGCGAGAAAAGCGAGATGCTCACGCACATCTGGCTCGCCAGAGGCGACGGTAGCGATCGCTGGCAGTTGACCCGCGGGGACAAGAGCGCGACCTCGCCCGCGTTTTCGCCCGACGGACGATTCGTGTTCTTTGCCTCGAATCGCGGCGGCGCGCGCCAGATCTTCCGCATCGCGGTGGATGGCGGCGAAGCCGAGGCGCTCACTTCCTTCAAAGGCGCTGTCGGAACCTTCGCCGTCTCCCCGGACGGCAAGTGGGTCGCCTTCACCGGGCGCGAGACCGATCCCAATGACGAACGCGCGGTGAAGGAGAAGCGCGACTGGAAGGTCGCCGACGAGAATCCGCGCAATCAATCGTTGTATCTGAGCGCGGTCGAGCCGGGTCTCGACGGCAAACGCCCATGGAAGCGGGCCGCTACGGGCCCGTACAACATCGGGAACTTCGATTGGTCCCCCGACTCGCGGAGGATCGCGTATGAAGCCCGCCCCACTCCCGGCGCTGACGATGGCCGCAAGGCCGATATCTGGGAAGTCGAGATCGAGACCGCGAAGGTAAACGCGCTGGCGGCGACGCCGGGCACCGAAGCCCAGCCGCGCTACTCCCCCGACGGCCGATTCCTGGCCTTCGTCCGCGGCTCGGGCGGCTCCATCGCGGGAGCTCAGGTGGCGCTGCTCACGCGCGCGGAAGGCAAAATCCGGGACCTGCCAAAATCATTCGACGAATCACCCGCCTTGCTCGACTGGAGTCCGGATAGCCGCGGCATCTTCTTCCACGAAGGGCGCGGCGCGAAGCGCTTCGTGTACGCGCTTCCCGTGGACGGGCCGCCGGTGGTTCTCTATGCGCCCGCCAAGGGCACGGCCACCCCCTCCAAGATCTCCGGCTTCTGGATGGGATTGACCATTCAAGCGTCGGACGAACCGGTGGAAGCGTACCTGATGGATGTTCGCGGCGGTGGTCCCAAGCGCGTCAGCGCCGCGAACTCGTCGCTCCCGATGCCCCCGCTCGGAAAAACGGACGTGATCCGCTGGCGGGCCAAGGACGGTCGCGAAGTCGAGGGACTGGTAACCTACCCGGTCGGCTACGAAAAAGGCAAGCGCTACCCCCTGATCCTGAACATCCACGGCGGCCCCGCCGGCGCTTTCGGCGAGAGCTTCATCGGCGCCGCGAGCCTGTACCCGATCGCCACCTTTGCGGCGAAAGGTTGGGTGACCCTGCGTCCCAACCCTCGCGGCTCCACCGGCTATGGCCTGCCCTTCCGCGCGGCGAATATTAATGACTGGGGCGGTGGCGATTACGGCGACATCATGGCAGGTGTCGATTACCTAATCGCGCAGGGCGTGGTCGATGAGAATCGGATGGCGGTGATGGGCTGGAGCTACGGCGGCTATATGACCAATTGGGTCGTCGGCCAGACGCAGCGATTCAAGGCGGCCGTTTCCGGCGCCGGAATCTCCAGCCTGATCAGCATGTGGGGCACCAACGACATCCCCACTACACTCGACGATTACTTCGAAGGAACCTGGTATGAGCAGCCGGACCGCTACATCCGCATGTCGCCGCTGAAGTACGTCGATCGCGTCACCACGCCTTTCCTGGTGCTGCATGGCGGCGAGGACATTCGCGTTCCCCTCACCCAGGGCATCGAAATGTATGAGGGCGTGAAGCGTCGCGGCACTCCCGCGCGGATGGTGGTGTATCCCCGCACCCCGCACGGCCCGCAGGAACCGAAGTTCCTGTTGGACATCATGCAACGGCATGTTTCCTGGGTGGAAGAACATGTCCGGTAAGCTCCTGGCGCTGGCAGCGCTGGCCGCCGCAACCCTGTGCGGCGAAAAAGTGCCCGGGCTCAAGGACCGGGTCGAGATCCTGCGCGGCAAATGGGGCGTGCCGCACATCTACGCCCGCAACGCCGGGGATCTGTTCTTCGCGCAGGGCTGGATCACCGCCAAGGACCGCCTCTTCCAGATCGATTTATGGCGCCGTCAGGGCACCGGCAAGCTGGCCGAAGTTCTCGGCGAATCGGCGGTTCCGCGCGACCGCATCGCCCGCCTGGTGAAGTTCCGTGGCGACTGGAACGCCGAATGGTCCAGCTACTCGCCCGACACTCGGGAGATCGCCGCCAGTTTTGCCGCCGGCATCAACGCGTATATCCGCGGCTTGGGCGGCAAGCGGCCCGTGGAGTTCGCCTACGCCGGCTACGATCCCGGCCTTTGGACGCCCGAGGACGTCGTCGCGCGCATCGCCGGTCTGTTGATGACCCGCAACGCGAACAATGAGGTCAGCAATTCGGTCGACGTATCCCGCTTTGGCGGCGAACTCTTGGAACGGATGTCGCCTCCCGACCCGTTCGTCAAAATGACTCCGCCTCGCGGTCTGGAATTGAGCTGGATTAGTCGCGAGATCATGCGCGATTACAGCATGGCCACCGGCGCGGTCCGCTTTCCCAACACCACCCCCACCGGTCCGGGCGAGCAGGGATCGAACAACTGGGTGGTGGACGGGACCCGCACCGTTTCCGGAAAACCGCTGCTGGCCAACGATCCGCATCGCCCCGTGCAACTGCCGTCGCTGCGCAAGACCGTGCATCTCAACGCGCCCGGCTGGAACGTCATCGGCGCGGGCGAGCCTGCCTTGCCCGGCGTCGCCCTGGGCCACAACGATCACATCGCCTTCGGCTTCACCATCGTGGGCATCGACCAGCAGGACCTGTACGTCGAGAAAATCAACCCCGCGAATCCCAACGAGTACCGCTGGAAGGGCGCGTGGAAGCCGTTCGAGATCGTGCGAGAAAGCATCGACGTGAAGGGTGGCGCGAAACGAACCGTGGAACTGAAGTACACAGTGCATGGCGCCGTGATTCACGAGGACCGCGCGCGGAACCTGGCCTATGCGTTGAAGTGGGTGGGCTCGGAGCCCGGCGGCGCCGGATACCTGGGCGCGCTGAAGGTCGCGCGGGCAAAGGACTGGAAAGAGTTCACCGCCGCGATGTCCACCTATAAGGTGCCTTCAGAGAACATGGTCTACGCCGACACGAAAGGCAACATCGGCTGGATCGCCTCCGGGCTGGCGCCGGTTCGCCGCAACTGGAATGGCCTGTTCCCCGTCCCCGGTGAGAACGGCGAGTACGAGTGGGACGGCTATCTCCCGGTGGAGAAGATGCCGCAGGAGTTCAACCCTCCGCGCCACTTCATCGCCACCGCCAACCACAAGATCCTTCCCTCCGGCTACACGGAACAGCTTTCCTACAGTTGGGCCCTGCCGTTCCGCTACCAGCGGATTGTGGAACTCCTCAGCGGCAGCGGCAAACTCAGCGTGGCCGACTTCGAGCGCATTCAGCAGGACATTACGTCCGTGCCCGCGCGGCGATTCCAGGCCGTCCTCAGCAAGTGGCAGCCCCTGCGGAATCGCGAGTTTCATGACGAGATCCTGAAGTGGGACGCCCGCCTGACCACCGATTCCCGCGCCGCGCTGGTTTACGAGATGTGGATTGGCATGCTCCCCACGTTCCTGTGGCCGGAGGAGTCCCGGCAAAAATACCCGAACCTGGAAGTGATCCTCTCGGAAGTCGAAAGGCGCCCCAATCCGCGCGCGCTCGAGGATTCGCTGGACGCCGCCCTCCGCGAACTGCGCAAGCGCTTCCCGCGGCCGGAGCAGTGGAAGTGGGGATCGCTGCATCAGATCCGGCTGCGGCACCCGTTGAACAGCCAGTGGGACCTGCCCGCGATTCCCAGTCCCGGCGATGCGCAGACCGTTCACTCCACCAGCGGCAACGACTTCCGCCACACGAACGGCGCGTCCTACCGCCAGATCATTGATCTGTCGGATTGGGACAAATCGGTGATGACCAACGTCCCCGGCGAGTCCGGCGACCCCGCCAGCAAGCACTACCGCGATCTGCTGGAGCCCTGGGCGAAGGGCCAGTACCACCCGATGCCGTTCACCCGCAAGGCGGTGGAAGCGGCGTTGGACGAGAAGATCATCCTGGAGCCACGCTAGGCTCGCAAATTACTCTCGCGTGGAATAGGGATAGACGAGCGGAAGCAGAAACAGAGTCAGGAGCGTGGAGGTTGCCAGTCCGCCGATGATCACGGTCGCCAGCGGACGCTGCACCTCCGCTCCAGCCGAGGTGGCCAGAGCCATCGGCAACAAGCCCAAAGCCGCAACCAGTGCGGTCATCAGCACCGGACGCAGCCGCAGCGACGCCCCCGCGACCACCGCCTGATTCGTGGCCATGCCGTCCCGGCGCAGGTGATTGATCGCGCTCACCAGCACGACTCCGTTCAGCACCGCGACGCCGAACAGCGCGATAAATCCGATGGACGCGGATAAATTCAAATTCAGCCCGCGCAGCCACAGCGCGGCAATGCCGCCCACCAGCGCGAACGGCACGTTCAACAGAATCAGCAGCGCCTGCTTCACCGAGTGGAAGGTCGCGTACAAAAGGCCGAAGATCAACAGCACGCTGGCCGGAATCACATACGCGAGCCGCTCGGTTGCCCGCTGCTGATTCTCGAATTGACCGCCCCAATCCACGGAATAACCCGGAGGCAGCGGCAGGCCCTTGGCGATCCGTTCCCGTGCCTCCGCCACGAAGCTACCCAGATCCGTTCCGCGAACGTTCGCCTGCACCACCACCCGGCGTTGGCCGCTTTCCCGGCTGATGACTTCGGCGGCGCGGCCCGTCTCCAGCCGCGCTACCCGCGACAACGGCACGCGTTCGCCTCCCGGCGCCGTCAGAAACACTTGCGTCAGCGCCTCCGGATCGCTGCGATACCGCTCCGGCAGCCGCACCACCACCGCGAATCGCCGCTGCCCTTCAATCACGTCCGAGACATGATACCCGCCCACCGCCGCGTTCAACAGGTCGCGCAGGTCCGTGACATTCAACCCGTACCTCGCCATTTCCGCCCGGTCCACCACGATCCGCGCCTCCGCCGATCCGGTGGGAATCTCCATCTGCGCGTCCGCCGCGCCCGGCACCCCCGAAAGTATCCGCAGCGCCCGTTCCGCCAGTTGCTGCAAACGCGCCTGATCCTCGCCGAAAATCTTCAGCGCGACATCTGCCTTAACGCCGCTGACCACCTCGTCCAGCCGCATCGCCATCGGCTGCGTGAAGCTGAACGCCACCCCCGGCACCTGCCGCAGGTTCGCGTCCATCGCCTCGATCAGTTCCGCCTTGGACCGGAAACGCCACTGCGAGGCGGGCTTCAGCAGCACGTACACGTCCGCTTCGTAGATCCCCATCGCCTCCGTCGCCAGGTCCGGACGCCCGCTCTTGGTCACCACCCCGCTCACCTCCGGGAACGCGATCAGCCGCTCCTCCACGCGATCGCTGATCGCCACCGAATCGGTCAGCGAAATGCCCGGCAGCTTCTTGGTCGTGATCAGAATCGATCCCTCGTCCAGCCGCGGCATGAATTCCGTTCCCAGGAACCGCGCCGAATAAAGCGACCCCGCCACCAGCAGCGCCGCTCCCGCCAGCACCGGAGCGCGATGCCGCAACAGAAACTCCAGCACGCCTTGATACCGCCGCCGCACCGCCTGGAACCAGTGCGATTCGTGCTCCGCCTTGTGCTTGGCCGCCTGCCGCCGCAACACCAGCCGCGCCCCCGTGGGCACCAGCGTCAACGCCAGCCACAGACTGCCCAGCAGCGCCGCGCACACCGTGATCGCCATCGGCCGGAACATCCGGCCCTCCAGCCCCTCCAGAAACAGAATCGGAAGATACACCGCGATGATGATCCCCACCCCGAAGGCGATCGGCCGCGCCACCTCGTGCGCCGCCGCCCGAACGCTCTCCTTCACATCGTCGCCCTCGTGAAAACGGCGAACCGAATTCTCCATCATCACCACCGCGCCGTCCACGATCATTCCGAAATCCACCGCGCCCAGGCTCATCAAATTGGCCGAGATTCCGTAAATCTTCATCCCGATGAACCCGAACAGCATCGAGAACGGAATCACCGACGCCACCACCATCGCCGCGCGCAGATGACCCAGGAACAGCAGCAGCACGATGATCACCAGCGCCCCGCCCTCCAGCAGATTGCGCCGCACCGTCGCGATCGTCGAGTCGATCACCGTGGACTGGTCGTAGAACGGCACGATGCGCACCCCGTCCGGCAGCCGCAACCCGGCGATCTTAGCCTTCACCCTCTCGATCACTCGCTTGCCGTTCTCGCCTTTCAGCATGATCGCCATGCCGCTGACCGTCTCGCCCTTGCCGTCGCGCTGCACCGCGCCGTAGCGCTGCATCGCGCCTTCCTTCACTTCCGCCACGTCGCGCAAATAAACAGGAGTCCCGCCCCGCGACGTCAGCACGATCCTGCTCAGGTCCTCGATCCCGCCCGCCCGGCCCAGCCCGCGCACCGTGTACTGCTCCGACGCGTGCTCAATGTATCCGCCGCCGAAATTCTCGTTGTTCTCCCGCACCCTCTCGAACACGTCGCGCAGTGTCAGCCCGTAGCGCAGCAGCGATGCCGGGTCCACGATGATCTGATACTGCTTGGTCTCGCCGCCCCAGGTGTTTACTTCGTTGATCCCGCGCACCGCCCGGATCTGATTCTTCACCTGCCACTCGTGCAGCGTCTTCAGGTCCATCGCGGACCAGCCCTCGCCTTCCAGCGTGTATTGGTACACCTCGCCGAACGCAGTCGCCACCGGACCCAATTGCGGCTCCACCCCCAGCGGCAGCCGCGTCCGCACCTCCGCGATCCGCTCGTTCACGAACTGCCGCATCCGGTACGTCTCGACATCATCCTCGAAAACCACCGTCACCATCGACAGCCCGAGCTTCGAGATCGAGCGCACTTCCTGCGCCCGCGGCAGGCCCATCAGTACCGTCTCGATCGGATACGTGACCAGTTGCTCTACTTCCACCGGAGCCATCGCCGGACACTCCGTGATCACCAGCACCTGATTGTTCGTCAGATCCGGAAACGCGTCGATCGGAATCTGCAGCATCACCCAGCCGCCGCTGATCACCAGCAGCGCCACGCCCAGCAGCACCAGCCATGGATTGTCGAGATGAACGTCGATGAGCCGGCGCAGCATGGCTACTCTTCCGCCAGGGATCGGATGAGCAGTTGGCTCTTCAGTTGGAACGCGCCTTTGGTCACTACCCGCGCGCCTTCCGCCAGCCCCTGCTGGATCTCCGTCCATCCGTCCTGCCGCCGCCCCGTCTTCACCGGCTGCACCTCAAAAACCGCGGCCGACTTCCGCACGAACACCACCGGCTGGCCGTTCAGATCCTGAATCGAGGAATCCGGCGTCATCAGCAGCGGAGCGCCGCTCCCGGTCTCGATCCGCGCGGTGGCATACATCTCCGGCTTCAGTTTCGCTTGCCGGTTGGCCAGCTCGATGCGCGCGCGAACCGTCCGCGTCGCGGGGTCGAACTCGTCTCCCAGGCGCGTAATCCTTCCCTGGAACGGCTGCTCCGGATAAGCTTGCACGTCCACGCGCACCGTCATGCCCGTGCGCAGCTTCGCCAGGTGCTGCTCATTCACCTGCGCCAGCATCCATACCGTCGACAGGTCGCTGATGGTGAACATCGGCGCGCCCGCCGTGACCACCGAACCCACGCTTACCTCGCGCGACACCACCGTTCCCGCCGCCGGCGATTTCACCGGAATCAGATCCTCGGGGTGATCGCTTTCGCCGGGGCTGTGCTCCGGATGCTCTTCCAGCGAGACCTGCAGGAATTCCACCAGGTGCAGCCGCGCCCGGCTCAGATCGGCGTCCGCCGCCGAGAGATCGCTTTGCGCCGCGCGCACCGCCGCCTCCGCCTGCTCCAGGTCGGCCAGGGATCCGGCCTTCAGTTCATGCAGCCTCTTGGCCCGGTCGCGAGCCCGGCGCGCCGTCTCCAGCGCCGACCGGCGATGTTCCAGCTCCGCCGCCGCCTTCCGATACTGCGCCCGCGACTCGTGAATGTCGTGGCTGTGAATCCCCGCCAGCACCTTCCCCGCGTCCACGCGATCTCCGATGTTGACGTGCACCCGGCGCACCCGCGCTTCCGTCACCGCGCCCACGCGCCACGTCCGTTCTTCATTCATCGTGATCCGGCCTTCGGCGCGGATCGCGTCCGCAATGCGGCGCCGCTCCACCGCCTGTGTTTCCAGGCCCATCTCGCGCTGCATCTTCTCGTCCACTTGCACTTGGGTGGACGACGGCGCCTCTTTCGCGGCCTCAGCGCCGGCTTCCACGGGAGCCTGCCGCCCGCAGCCCGCCAGCGCCAGCACGCCCATTACGACCGCCCACCTCATGGAAACACCCCCATCGCGATTTCCAGCGCGATCACCGCCTGGTGATACTCGGCCCATGTCCGGAAGTACAGCGCCTCGGCATCCAGGCGAACCCGCTCCGCGTCCAGCAGCCGCGACAGGTCCGTGCCGCCCTCCCGATACGCCGCTTGCGCGATGCGCGAGGATTCCGCCGCGCGTGACCGCAGCGGGCCCAGCGAATCACGAACCTGCCGCAGCCGCGCGTTCACTTCCGCCTCCGCCAGCTTCACTTCCGCCCGGATCGCCGCTTCCTGCACTTCGCGATACCGCTGCGCCGCCCGCACGCCCGCCTCCGCCGAAGCGATGGCCCCCTGGTTGCGATTGAGAAACGGCAGGTCTACTTGAACACCCGCGATCAGCGTATCCAGCGGCCCGCTCCTCTTGTATCCCCCCAGGACCTCCAGGTTCGGCCGGGCAGTTGCCTGTTGCAGCCGCACATTCGAGCGCGCCGCGATCTCCTCCTGCCGCGCGGCCTCCATTTCCATCCGGTTCTCCAGCGCGCGGGCTGCATCCGCCACCGGCGGAGCAGCCGGGGCTGCTTCCAGCGTGTCCGCCAGCGTGTCCGTTCCGATCTCGGTCTGCCCCATTTCGCGGTACAGCGCGATGCGCGTGCGCTCGGCTTCCAGACGCGCCGCCACGGCTTGAATCGACAGCCGCTCGCGCTCCACCTGCACGCGAATCAGATCCACTTCCGCCATCGCGCCTTCCCGCACGCGCGCCTCGTGGAACTGCACCACTTGCTCGAAGTTGGCCACCGCCTCTTCCCAAACCGACAGCAGCCGCTGCGCCGCGGCGGCGTTCCAGTAAGCCGCTTTCACCCGCGCGGCGATCTGCCGCCGCAGCAGTTCCCGCTCCAGGTCGCCCCGCCGCCGGTTGGCCTCGGCGAGCTCCGTGCGCCGCTCTCGCTTGCCCGCGGTCTCCAGGGTTTGTTGCAGATAAGCAAAGGTGTCCGTCTGCGTCCCGAAGCGGAACTCCGGGCTCTGCCAGCCGCGCAGATTCTCAGTCTGAAAAATGAATCGCGGATTCAAACGCAACGCCGCCTGCTGCCGCAGGCCTTCCAGCGCCGCCACCCGTTCCGCCGCGACGCCGAGGGCGGGGTGCGATGCCAACGCCCGTTCCACGGCTTCCCGCACGGTAAGTGTCCCGGCCGCGAGAGGCAGCGCGCACATCAGGCTGATCGTCCCGATTTTCAAAGCACAGTGTAACAGTTGAAGACGCACTTTCCGTGCAAAGGTAACCCTTTATAAGCCCGTCAAACGCGCGATCTCAATCAGGTCGCTGTACAATCCGTACGCGGTTTGCTCCACTCCCCCCGCAACCTCCATCACTCCCACCGTTCCCATCAGGTCGGTGTCAAGCAACAGCAGATTCGAGGCGCCTGGCAGCGCGGCAAATGGATCCCCTTCGTCCAGCACCTCCGCGCGCACCCGCAACTTCCACCCTCCCGGACCCCGATGCGCCCGGCTCACCAGCGCCACCGTTTTGCGATTCGCCTTCAGTTCCAGCACCTTGTCCGTGGTCAGCCGTCCGATCCCCTTGCGGTCGATATCCAGTGGCGTTACCCCCGCATCCAGCAGGACATTCGCCAGCGCCGCGGTCTTCGCCGCCGCATCCCAGCCCTCGATATCGTAGCTCGCGTCGGCTTCCGTGATCCCCAGCCGCCGCGCCTGCTCCACCCCATCCTCCATCGACAAACCCTGCCTCATGCAGTCGATGATCACCTTGCTCGTGGAGTTCAGAACCCCGCGGAATCCCAGGATCCGCACCCCCGGCAGCGTGTGCCGCACCAGGTTGAATACCGGCGCGCCGTCCATCACCGAAGCTTCGCAGCGGAACTCCACTTCCGCCCGCCTCGCCTCATCCCGCAACGCCCGGTAGGCGTGCGCGATCGGCCCCTTGTTCGCCGTCACCACATGCTTGTTCCGCTCGAAGGCAGCCCGGATGTGCGAGATCGCCGGCTCCCCGGAGGCCGGATTCAGGGTCGTGATCTCCACCACCGTGTCCGCCCGCGCTCGATCCAGAAACTCGCCTACCGGAGTCACCGCGGGACCGAACTTCGGTTCGCCCTCGATCCCCCTTTGGTCGAAAACAGACCCGTGACGCGCCGTGGTGATCGCTGTGATCCGGAAATTGTGGGAGTCTCGCGTGCGCCGCAGCAGGTTCGCGAAAGCACGGCCTACGTTGCCGTATCCAATCAATGCGAGTCGCAAGAGTCGAGTGTACCGCTTCTACTTCGCAACCACCGCCGTGCGGTACCGGACTTCCATCCCGCCTTCCATCGCGCCCCATTCGCTCCACTCCGTCGTCGTGGTCAGCGATTCGTCCGTCAGCTCGATGGAGTGCGTTCCGAGTTGTTCCTCGCCCCGCATCACCGCGAAAAGAAACGTCTGCTGCCGGTCCCGCAGCGTGAAAGCTCCCGGAATCACCGTCCAGCCCGCCTCGCTCCGGAACTGCGCCGGGTTGGGACGGGCCTCCAGCGTGTAGCCGCCGCATCGGAAATCGAAGCGGAACATCCCCGGTTTTGCATCGCCCACTCGGGCCGCGGGCATTCGCACCTCCACTTGAGCTTCGCCCCGCATCCCCTTCGGCCAGGCGATCCCCGGATCGTGAACCGGCTGCATCGCGACCACCCATCCGCCGATCAGGACCGCCGCGGCGCCCGCCAGGCTCCAGCCGAGGAATGCGTGTCGCGCGGGATTGGCCGCGAGGTTCCACAACAGCCACCCGCCCCCAATCAGGCCCGCCAGCCCCGCCAGTCCACCCACGAAAAAGAACCCGCCCATCGCGTTCGCGCCCTCGCGCGATCCGCCGGTCCGGGTGAAGTACCACGCCGCGGTCGCCCCCACGATCGACCACGACAACGCGCCGGTCAGAACCGCACCCAATAGCGTGAGTAGAATCCGGGACATCGCGACAGTATACCCATGCCCCCGGTTATATTGGGATTAATGGGCTTGCGATTGGCAATTCTGGCGTGCGTCACCTGCTGGACCGCGTTCGCCGATTGCCAGAATGTCCCCGCCTGGACTGCGTGCGACATTGCAGTGGAACTCACCCCCGAGGAGGCGCGCGCCCATCCCAACCCCTGGCAGACGGTCGAGATCAAGGCCGAGCTCCGCTCCCCCGAGTTCAAGACCTTCCTGATCCACGCCTTCTGGGACGGCGGCTCGAGAATGGTGTTGCGCATGACCTCCACCCAGCCGGGCGAGTGGACCTACCGCATCACCAGCAACCTGAAGCGTCTGGACGGAACCGCCGGATCCTTCACCGCCGCTGCGTCCGAGCGCGCCGGATTCATCGAACCGGCCAACGTCCATCATTGGAAACACGCCACCGGCAATAAGCCCCATTTGTGGATGGGCCAGACTCTCGAAGCTCCGTTCACCGCCGGCTCTCGCGCCGATTTCGAGGCCGCGATCGACGCCCTCGCGGCTGCCCGCTTCACCCATGTCGCCGCGATTGTCGATCCCGACCCCAAGCCCGGCGCCCCGGCGCTAGCCTTGTTCCAGGAACTCGACCACCGCATCCGGTACGTGAACGCCAAGGGCCTCATCGCCGATCTGATCCTCGCTCCCGGCGGCAACCGGCTCGCCGCCGCGCTCACCACCTGGCAAGCGCGCGCCCGCTATATCCGCTATCTCGTGTCCCGCTACTCTGCCTTCGACATCACCTGGCTGGGACTTGAGAATTGGGAGGAATACACCGATGCCCGCGCTTTGCTGAAGGAAATCGGGACCCTGATTAAGGACAACGACGCCTACGGACATCCGCGCTCCACTCATTCCCAGGTCACCGCGGCGCCGCTGCTCGGTGATGGTTGGATGAACTTCCTTACTTACGGCACGCTCAACGCCGCCGTGGGCGCCGTGGAGCATCAGTTATATCCGCTGCCCGCCATCAATGTCGCGCCTTATACGGAGCCCCGCGCTCTGTGGAACGCGCAAATGAACGGCCAATATCCCGCGCTGCGCAAGACGGATCCCGCGGCAGCCAAAATCTGGTTCGAGTTCTTCGAGAAAACCCGCTTCTGGGAACTGGAGCCTTACTTCGACGCCGATGGCGGCCGCGCCGTGGCCTTGGACCGGGTGTCCCCCGACGACCGCGACGGCGTCGAGTATATCTTCCTAACCGAGCGAGCCGGCCCCGTCGAGATCGGCGTCGACCGCCGCGGCTACGATACCCGCTGGATCAACATCGACACCGGCGAGGTTACCGTCCTCAAGGACTTCAAGGGTGAGCGGTTCACCGGAGAGCCACCCGCCAAAGGCAACTTCGTCCTGCATCTGTCCCGCGAAGGTCACAAACAGAGCATGGGACGCTCCTATCGCTTCGAATCGAGAACCATCCTCCAGCAGGAAGTTGAGACCTCCCCGAAGCTGACTCCCTTCGACATTGCCGCCCCGGGCGAGACGATGCCCGCGTTCCTTCCCGCTCCCTATGCCGTGAAAATGCGCCGCGAAACGCGCGCCACCCGCCAGATGCTGTTCCTGTGGCAGGGCGAAGTCGCCGTCGACGGGCAAGGCTACCGCGTGCTGGCAACCGGGCGCGAGGGCCAGTTCCAGGTTCCGCGCGAGCTGATCAAACGCATGCCCGCCGTTCTCAGCCTTCGCCTCTACGGCATGAATGCCTATGGCAAGGTCTACATGGTCGATCGCGTGGTGAGGCTGACTCCTTGAGCGGCCGCATCCTCGCGGTCGATACCACCTCCGAACACGGAAGCATTGCACTGTTGGACGGTGGTCTTCTCAAGGAAGAGCACGAGATTCACGCTCCCGGCGGTTTCGGCCACGTCCTGCTCGACGAGATATCCAACCTGCTGAAGCGGCACTCGCTCCGGCTGCCGCAGATCGACTGCTGGGCGGTCGCCGCCGGACCGGGCTCCTTTACCGGCATCCGCGTCGGCATGGCCGCGGTAAAGGGGCTGGCCGAAGCAACATCCCGGCCCGTGGTCCCGGTTTCCAACCTGCAGGCGATCGCACATCACGGCGACGGCGATCTCCGCGCCGCGCTGTTGGACGCCCGCCGCGGGGAGATCTACTGCGGCTGGTACGACGCGAACCTCGATTCCCTTCGGCCCGAAGCCGTGATGACCCTCGATGCTTGGCGGGCGATCCTGCCCCCGGCCGCTCAGGTCCTCACGCCAACCCCGGCGCTGGCCGCCGGCGCTGCTCGCGTGAAGCAGTCCCCTACGGCTTTGGCCGGCGCGATTGCCTGGATCGCCGCCCGGCGCTGGCAAGCCGGTCACGCCCTCGACCCCGCCCTCGCCGACGCCAACTACGTGCGCAAGTCCGACGCCGAACTGCACTGGCGGGAGTGATCAGAAACGTACGCGCGGCGTCCTCCGGACATGTTACTGTAAAGGGAAGCAGGTAGCTCCTTTTAGCCCGTCCAGAGGGGAGCAAGGAGCGTGTGCGTCCTGACACGCACATCGATAGTGCCTTTGGATTCATAGAGATAAAGTTGGTTTGACCGAGGATTTCGATGCGAACTGTTGACCTGATCCACCGCAAACGCGACGGCGAAGAGCTGTCGGCCGCTGAAATCGCCTTCCTGGTGGAGGGCTACACCCGCGGAGAGATCCCCGAGTACCAAATGTCGGCCTTCCTGATGGCCACCTTCTTCGCCGGCATGAGCGATCGCGAAGTCAGCGCCCTCACCGAAGCCATGATCCGGTCCGGCGAAAGCGTCGATCTCTCCGAAATTCCCGGCGTGAAGGTAGACAAACACTCCACCGGCGGCGTGGGCGACAAGACCAGCCTGATCTCGGCTCCGCTGGCCGCCGCCGCGGGTGTCGTTGTTCCCATGATGTCCGGCCGCGCCTTGGGACACACCGGCGGAACCCTCGACAAGCTGGAGTCGATTCCCGGCTTCCGCACCGACCTCACGGTGGACGAAATGAAGGCGCAGTTGGCTAAAACCGGCTTGGCGTTCATCGGGCAGTCTCCCGAAGTCGCGCCGGCGGACGGACGCATGTACTCCCTCCGCGATTCCACCGCGACCGTCGAGTCCATTCCGCTGATCGCGTCCTCCATCATGTCCAAGAAGATCGCCGAAGGCGTGGACGCCGTCGTCCTCGACGTGAAGGTCGGCTCCGGCGCGTTCATGAAGAAGCAGGTGGAAGCGCGCCGCCTGGCGCAGATGATGGTCGGAATCGGCCGCCGCGTCGATCGCCGGGTCCAGGCCCTCATCACCGACATGAATCAGCCGCTTGGCTATGCTATCGGCAACGCCCTGGAAGTCATGGAGGTGTCCCAGACTCTGCAGAATGCCGGCCCCTCCGACCTCACCCGGCTGTCGCTGGAACTGGCTGCTCGCATGATCTTTCTGGGCCGCATCACGAAGAGCCTGGAGGAAGCCCGCGAGGTGGCGCAGCAGAAGCTGCTCGACGGCTCCGGCTACCGCAAGCTGAAGGAAGTAATCGCGGCGCAGGGCGGCAATCCGCAGGTGCTCGACCGCTTCGACATGCTGCCCAATGCCACCGGCGCGCGGGAAATCACTTCGCCGCGCGGCGGCTATATCAGCGCCATCGAAGCCGAGTCCATCGGCAACGCCTCGCAAATGATCGGCGCGGGCCGCGACACCAAGGAAGACGCCATCGATCCCGCTGTCGGCGTGATCCTGGAAGTGAAGGTCGGCCAGAAGGTGGAAGCCGGTTCCGTGCTCTGCCGCCTGTACTACACCAATGAGGAACGCCTGGAAGAGGCCGCCGACATGGTGGAGGACGCCTTCCGCATCTCCCAATCGGCGCCCGAAGAGCGCGAGTTGATTCTCGAAGTCGTGGGCTGATAGACTCACCCACTTCATGGAGCGATTCACCGGGCTGCTCGGTCTTCTCGCGATTCTGGCTGCTGCCTGGATCTTCTCCACCAACCGCAAGGCCATCCAGCCTCGCGTGCTCGCCTGGGGCCTGGGCCTGCAGTTTACTTTCGCCTTCCTCGTCCTGAAAACCGACTTCGGCCTTTTATTCCAGGCCGCTAGTGGCGCCGTCAACGCCCTCTTTCAGTTCGCCGCCGAAGGAGCGAAATTCGTTTTCGGTGACCGCCTGGGCGCGCGCAGCGACGAGTTCGGGGTCATCTTTGCCTTCCAGGTGATGCCCATCGTCATCTTCATCGCATCCCTGTTCTCCATCCTCTACTACCTGGGCGTGATGCAGTGGTTCGTGCGCCTGATGGCGGTCGCCATGCTCCGCGTCTTTGGAACTTCAGGCGCCGAATCCACCAACGTCGCCGCCAGCATCTTCATGGGCCAGACCGAGGCGCCGCTCACCATCCGCCCCTTCCTCCCTGCACTGACCCAAAGCGAGCTGTTCACCATCATGGTCAGCGGCATGGCTCACGTCTCCGGCGCCGTCATGGGCGCTTACGTGATGCTCGCCGGCGTTGAAATCCGGCACCTGCTCACGGCCGTCATCATGACCGCTCCCGCGACCATCCTGCTCGCCAAAATGTTTGTCCCCGAGACCGAGGAGCCCGCCACCAAGGGCAACGTCAAAATCGAGGTGGAGAAGCCCGGCGTGAACCTGGTGGACGCCGCTGCCCGCGGCGCAGCCGACGGCACCATCCTCGTAATCAACATAATTGGCATGATAATCGCGTTTTTGGCCCTAATAGCGATGGTTAACGGCCTTTTTGGGTGGATTCATTCGCTTGCCGGCTGGTTCCCCGCATCCTTGCAAGTCCTTCTAGGCTGGGTATTTGCGCCCGTCGCCTGGCTGCTCGGGGTTCCCTGGAAAGATTCCCAAAGCATCGGCAACTTGCTCGGTACTCGACTGATTCTAAACGAGTTTGTCGCCTTCATCGACCTCGGCAAGATCCGCGCCACCCTCGACCCAAAAAGTTTCACGATCGCGACTTACGCGTTGTGTGGGTTTGCCAATCTGAGCAGCATCGCGATTCAGATTGGCGGGATCGGCGCGCTGGCGCCCAGCCGCAAGTCGGATCTCGCCCGGCTGGGGTTCCGCAGCGTCGCGGCGGGGACGCTGGCCAACTTCATGTCCGCCTGCATCGCCGGCATCCTGCTGTAAATGCTTGCCGGTGTCAACCTTTCCGCCTTCCCGAACGTTTTGAGGGAGTGGAGCGACTCACGATGAAACGGGCTCGTCTGCTATTTCCCGCGATTGCCATCCTGGCGCTGGCCGCCACCGCGGCCAAGGACACCTTCCATGTTGCATTGCCGGCCGACGCGAAGATCGGTCACGCACTCGATCGCCTGACGTTCGGGGCGAGGCCCGGCGACGTGGAGGCGGTCCGCAAGCTGGGCCTGAAGAAGTGGATTGACCAGCAGTTGCATCCCGAGAAGATTCAGGAGAGTGCGGCGCTGGAAGCCCGGCTGCAGCCGCTGGATACCATCACCATGCCGCAAGGGGAGCTGATCAGCAAGTATCCGCCGCCGCAATTGATCCGCGCCGTGGCGGAAGGCAGAGCGCCAATGCCGCAGGATCCGCGAACCCGCTCCATGATGGAGCGGATGGTGCAGCGGTACAAGGCGCGCCAGGCGGGAACGGCTCCGGAAGGCGCGATGGAAACGCGCGAGCCGCGGATTCCTCTCACCGACGTGGTCTCGAAGGAAGAACTGCGGGTCCTGCGGAGCGGCGGCGAAGACGAGAAAAAGCAGTTCCTCGCATCGCTGGACGAGTCCCGCTTTGAAAAGCTCGCCGAGGCTGCACCGCGCGGGATGCGGGGGCAACTGCTGGCGCTGGCGACTCCGGAACAGCGGCGCCGCTTGATGGCCGCCAATGCCCCGCAGCAGGTCATCGGGGCGCAACTGACCGAGGCGAAGCTGTATCGCGCCATCTACAGCGAGCGCCAGCTTCAGGAAGTGATGTCGGACTTCTGGTACAACCACTTCAACGTGTTCCTGGACAAGGGCGCGGACCGCTTCCTGGTTCCCGCCTATGAGCGAGAGGCGATCCGCCCCCACGCGCTGGGCAAGTTCCGCGACCTGCTGCAGGCGACGGCCCAGCATCCGGCGATGCTCTTCTATCTGGACAACTGGCAAAGCGTCTCGGCCGATTTCGGCAAGCGTGCGGAACGGATGATGGCGCGGCGGGGGCGGTTGAACGCCAATGGCAAGGTGCCGCGGGCTCCGGTGCGCGGGTTGAATGAGAACTATGCGCGCGAACTGATGGAACTGCACTCACTGGGCGTGGACGGCGGTTATACGCAGAAAGATGTCACCGAGGTCGCCCGCTGCTTTACGGGTTGGACCATTCGCGATCCTCGCACCGACGGCACGTTCTTCTACGATGACCGGCGTCACGACAAGGGTGAGAAGGTCGTGCTCGGCGTTACGATCCCCGCCGGAGGCGGCAAGGAAGATGCGGAGAAGGTGTTGGACATCCTGGCGCGGCACCCCTCCACCGCGAAGTTCGTCTCACGAAAGCTCGCGCAACGGTTTGTCGCCGACGAGCCCCCCGCGGCTTTAGTGGAGCGCATGGCGAAAGCGTTTCGCGAATCGAACGGGGACATCCCCGCGGTGCTGAAAGCGATGATTGATTCGCCGGAATTCTTCTCTCAGGGAGCGCACCGGGCGAAGATCAAGACTCCGCTGGAGATGATCGCCAGCGCGGTTCGTTCCACGGGCGCGGAGGTCAGCTTTGCCGCTCCGCTGGGCCAGCAGTTGGCTCAGTTGGGCCAGCCGCTGTACCGCAAGCAAGAGCCGACCGGCTATTCGTCTCTAGCGGCCGATTGGGTGAACTCCGCGGCGCTGCTGTCGCGAATGAATTTCGCGCTGGCGCTGGCGCAGAATCGCATTCCCGGAGTGAAAGTGGACACGGCCCGATTTGGCAGCGAGGCCGATCCCAAGGCGATCGGGCGCCTGCTGACGGGGCGCGACATGTCGGAGCAAACGCAAGCGGCGATCCAGGCGAAGATGGCCGAGCAAAAGGACGTCACGCCGGCCCTGGTCGCCGGGTTGGTGATGGGCTCGCCCGAATTTCAGCGGAGGTAAAAGCATCATGAATCGAAGACTGTTCCTGAAAAGCTCCGCGGTGGCGATGTTCGGCACTGGCCTTGCGCCGCGCTGGCTGGAGCGTGCTCTGTACGCGGCCGATGCTCCCAGCCCGCGCAAGAAGATTCTGGTGACGATCTTTCAGCGCGGCGCGATGGACGGCTTGAACGCGGTGATCCCCTTCGGCGAGAAGAAATATCGCGAACTGCGGCCCTCGCTGGCGATTCCGCAGGCCGACATCCTCGACCTGGACGGTTTCTTCGGCCTGCATCCCTCGCTGGCGCCGCTCGCTCCGCTGTACCGGAGCGGAGAGTTGGCCATCGTGCAGGCGGCGGGCTCGCCCGACCCGACACGGTCGCATTTCGACGCCCAGGACTACATGGAGAGCGGCACGCCGGGCCGGAAGTCGACCACGGACGGTTGGATGAATCGCTCGCTGGCGGCGTCGAAGTCCGCGTCGCCGGTGCGTGCGGTGGCGCTGGGGACGGCGCTGCCGCGTTCGCTGCGCGGCCGCAACGAAGCCGTGGCGATCGCGAACCTGAACGACTTCCAGATCCGCGACAATCGCGGCGCGGCGACCTTCGAGGAAATGTACACCGTGACGCTCGATAAGGCGCTGAGCAGCACGGGACGCGACACGTTCGATGCCGTGAAGCTGGTGGAGAAGATTCGCAGCCAGAACACCGAACCGGCCAATGGCGCGGCGTACCCGAACGGCCGCTTCGGCGATTCCCTGCGCCAGATCGCGCGGCTGATCAAGGCCAATGCGGGACTGGAGGTCGCCTTCACGGACATGGGCGGCTGGGACACGCACGTGAACCAGGGGCCGCAGTTGCAGAACCTTCTGCGGCAGTTCGCCCAGGGCCTCACCGCGTTCCGGCAGGATCTCGGCGATCGGATGGCGGACGTCGCCGTGGTTACGATGAGCGAGTTCGGGCGGACGGCTCGCGAGAACGGCAACCGCGGAACGGATCACGGCCACGCCAATGTCATGTTCGCCATGGGCGCTTCCGTAAAGGGTGGCAAGGTCTATGGGGACTGGCCCGGGCTGGAGCCGGAGCAGCTGAACGAAGGCCGCGATCTCGCGGTCACGACGGACTTCCGCGACGTGCTGGGCGAGTTCGTCGTGAAGCAGCTCGGCAACGGCAAGCTCGCGGATGTGTTTCCGGGGCACCAGGCGAAGTTCCGGGG
>CAYOQB010000003.1:0-6076 GCA_964406035.1 uncultured Solibacteraceae bacterium
GCCGGGTCAAGATGTACACCCGCGAGGTGCCCATCTTCGACGCCTTCAACATCTCGAACGAACTGGAGAAGGCGTTGCGGCCGAAGGTGTGGCTGAAGTCCGGCGGCTACATTGTCATCAATCAGACCGAAGCTCTGGTCGCCATCGATGTGAACACCGGCAAGTTCGTGGGCAAGTCGAACCGGCTGGAAGACACCATCGTCAAGACCAACACCGAGGCGATCAAGGAAATCGTGAGGCAGGTGCGGCTGCGCGACCTCGGCGGCATCATCGTGATCGATTTCATCGACATGGATGAGCGCAAGAATCGCCAGAAGGTGATGCAGACGCTCGAAGAGGCAATGCGCGCCGACCGCGCCCCGTACAAGATCCTGCAGTTTAACGATTTCGGACTTGTGGCGATCACACGGAAGCGCGTGAAGCAGTCGCTGGAGCGGACGCTGTGCGCCCCGTGCCCGTACTGCGAGGGCGCGGGTTACGTGAAGAGCGTGCAGACCGTGATCGGGGAGATCCTGCAGGAAGCCGCCAAGATGGCCAAGCTGGTGGAAGGCAAGGACGTGCTGCTTCGCGTGCACCCCGACGTCGCCAAGGTGCTGAAGTCCCACCAGAACCGTTTCCTCGAGGAGCTGGAGGAAACGCTGGGGCGTCCGGTGCTGGTGAAGGGCGATCCCGCCATTCACCACGAAAAGTACGACATGGCCTGATCGACCTCGGCAAAACGAGGCCCCGGATGGGGGCCTCGTTTCCCGAGGGGGAGAGAATCAGCGGCGCTCGCGCCGATCCGGGTCTGAGTGAAGGTCGTCGACCTTCGGCTCCACCCGCCGTGCTTTGTCCCGAACCTGCTCGGTTCGCTCCTCCACGTCCTTGGTCACCACCACTTCCTCCACGACGCGTGCATCGCGGCTGACTACTGCTTCTTCGCGGGATTCCGATGCTTCCGCCCCCTGGCGCGCAGCCTCGAAGTCCTCCTGCGTAGCCCGCCGGTCCGCCGGTACTCTCTCCACGTGGACCTCGGTCCGCCGGAGAGACACGTTCTCCTCAATGGGACGTTCCGTGACTTCCGAGCGCACACGGACGCCGCCCGAAGACACCTCCCGTTTGCCCACCTGGACCACTTCCTCAATAACCGGCACGCGGATCTCCTGACGGTGATCCCCCTGCCGCGAACCGCTTCGGCCGCGGGAGGGTCCGTGCCCGTGGAGCACCACATCGTCCCCGCGGATTTCGATGTCTTCCACCGGCAGTTCCGCGCCGGTGTCCAGCACAACCGACTCAACTCGCTTACTGTCCGTGTCCGCGATCATGTCCCGGATCTGGCCGATCTGCCTGCCGTCCTCGGAACGGAGCATCCATCCGCGGATGTCCTTGTCCTGGTCGCTCAACTTCCAGTCTTGAAGATTATGAAGTCGTTCTCTCATAAAGCTATTCCTCTCTCTGCCGCTAGGGACGGCTCACCACTTCCAGCCGGTTGGCATGGATATAGACACGCTGGTTCTCCAGTTGTGCCCGCATATTCTCGCCCACGTTCCAGCGCGACCGGGCTTCGTCGAAGCCAGGGAAGCGGCGCACGTCACCCCAGATGCGCACGGTCTGGCCGGCATTAATGTCGTACCGTCCTTCCGTGGCTCCAGGAGTGGGCTGCTGATCCAGCACCACCAGCATCTGCTGACCGTTGCCGCTCACCCAGAACGTGCGATCCCCGGTCACGCTGGTGACGCTGACCGGGTCGCTGAGCTCGACTCTGCGTCCCTCCAGGGAGGCGACGTCGCCCGCGAACAGCGCGTTGGCTGTCGTAACGGTGCCGGCTGTTGTCGCGGCCGGCATGGTCGCGTCCTGCGCGGGATAGTACGCCCTGTTTTCCGGTTCGCGCGCATCCACAATCCACCAGATGATCGCGCCAACCAACAATGCGGCGAGGAGCCAAACCCACCAAGGGATTCCGCCGGATCTGCGTTCTACTGCGATTTCCGCCATAATGATTACCTCCTTGAGGCGGGGGATCCCGCCGTTTCCGTCGTCACCCAGAAGACATCTGGGCGCAACGCAAGGCTACCCGAATCGGCACAAAGAAATGCTGGATAGTCGATCTGCTGTGCGCTCACGGCGAGATCGGGAATCGGAGGATGGCTTGCGTATGTAGCTGACTGCGTCTAATAGCGGAGATCGGGGACCCGCCTCAGCAAACCGCGCAGGCGCAGAGTCTCAGCAATGGCGCGGTCGGCGAGGATCTCCGCCGCGCCGGGCTCGGCTTCCCGCAGCTGCTGCCCCCCCGGGGCGGTCATGACGATCGTGCTGCTGCACTCGCTCCGATCCCCGAAGCGCACTACCAGCGCCTTGGGCATCTCGCTGTTCAGCGCGGCGATACAGAAATCACCGACGACAATGGTGTCGAGCACGAACGGCTCCTCGGGAGTCGTGAATCGGTGAGCGGTGCTGCTCCAGGCGAGCTTGCCGGGTGCCTGCGCCGCCGCACGAGATTGCCTCGCCGCCGGCGGTGCGCTGGCCGGCGCCAGAACGCCCGCCGCACCCAGGTACGCGAGAGGCTGCCCGCTGCTATCCTCCACCCGAAGGAAGCCGCTTCCGCCGGCGATCCGCGCTTCCCGCAGCTCTGCGTCCGGCGTGATGTCCGGAATGCGAATCCGCACCAGCCCAGGCTCGTCATCCAGACTTGCCAGCGCGATCCGGGCATCGCCTGAAACCAGCAGCAGTTCGCGGTTGCCGGCGCGTTCCGTGTATCGCGCCCGCAGGGGACCGCTGCCTTCGGCTCGATGCACCGTCGTAATTTTGCGCACCGGGTTGGCGGGTGTCGCGGGACCGGAGCCCGCGAGTTCCCGAATCATCGCCAGACCACGGTGGATCATCTCTTCACCGGCGCCCACTTCGATGCGCGTGATCATATTGTCAGCGCCGTATCCTCCGCGAACCGCGGCGTGCATCGTCGGGACGTAGTTCACGTTGTCATTGCAGTAGCCCAGGAAGTAGGTATAGGGCAGCGGCGAATGCGCCCGCAGGTACATCTGGAACTCGACGAACGGCTCGGCGGGCATTCCCGCAAACGCGAACTGCTGGTTCAGAACCAGCGCGGTCACCGGAATTTGGAGAGGCTCGCCCCAGAGCGGATAGCGCGGGATGGGACGCCTCCCCGTTTTTTCGATCAGCGTCCTGGTCTGCTCCGCGTCATAGCGGTATCCGAATTCGACGTTCTGCACCTTCACGCCGACGCTGGGTGAAGCTGCCGCGGGCTGGATCTGCCTGGCGGTACGCACCACCTCCTGGCCGAGCTTGCGCCCGGTTTCCTTCATGCGCTCCACAGCGCCCTCGTTCAGCGGGTTCTTGTCGAAATAGGGATTGATGTCGCCCGCGCCCCCTTGCAGGAAGAACGCAACCGCGCCGGGGAACGCCGCTTCAATGGTCTTGCGCATCTCCCCGGGGAAGTCCGCCGAGTAGTCCAGGTTGTCGGGGCCGAACACCACCGGATGGCAGGCGTAGTTGGCCAGAATCGCGATGGGCCTTCCGCGGAGATCGTTGACGCGAATCACCCCGACGCTCGGGTCCACCGGGAAGCTGGAGGCAGCCGTCTCATTACGCCACCACATCACCGCGGGGCCGCTCACGGGAACGTGCCTGCGGTTGAAGCCGATCTGGACGTTGCCCCATCCGGCGCCGATCCGCGCGGGCGCTTGCTTGCGCCGCGCTTCTTCAATCGCCCGGGCGATCCTGTCCACCAGCATGCGATTCCACTCCGCAAGCTCGCCGAAGGAGGGTCCGGAATGCGTGTGGGATGCGACGAAGATCACGTCCTGAACTCCGCCCCGCCGCGCCCGCTCCCGGACCGCTTCCATCTCCGGCTTCAGCGGAACGAAGATCAGGTCGAGAGTCACCAGCGCGGCGGCGCGCCTGCCGTCGTCGAATGTGATCACCTGTGCGTACAGCGGATCCAGCGTCGCTCGCGCGGCGCGGTTCGCGCTGGAGTAACCGGCCAGCTGCACCCCGGGCGGCGGCGTGATGTCCACGCGGGAAACACCCACCAGGAGTTCGGCCGCGGACAGGCACGCGGGAAGCAGCAGAAGCCCGAGCCTCAGAACACCAGCTCCTTTCTGGACTCCACAACTTTCTCCAGGTCCCTGCGTCTTCCGAAGTAGGTGTCCTTCGCGATCCCCTTCGAAAACAGCTTCTCCGCCTGATCATCGAAGTGCGGTGACTTGGGATCATCGCTCTGGCCGAGCGGAAGAATCATATAAGACCGCGGAACCGGCTTCCTCAGTTGGATGATCTGTGTTTGCGTCTGGCCGCCGACCCCGATCATGAGGTCGCCGCGCTTCTGGAAGGTGATGTTGCGCGGTGTCGACATGCCCGCTTCCGCCACATTGCCTCCTCCGACGGGCCAGTGCCGCGGCGACCCCTCGCGTCCCACGCGGAAGTACGTTCCATAGGTTGCGCCCGCCGGGAACTCGGACTTCAGGCGCCGCTCGGCCTGCACCAGCGCCTCACTGATCTTGTCGTGGGTCAGCGATTCGGGAGGCTCCGCCGCCGCCGAAAGCTGCCGGTCCCCCAGCGCCATCTTGAAGAGATAGAACGCGAGAGCCGCGCGGGAATCCGGTTCGCTGCGGCGATCCCAGGAAACCAGCATCTGCGCGAACCCCGAGTCCGACGCCTTCCGGATGCGATCCTGCCACAGGCCGGCTTTGTAGACCTCGGTGGAGAACGCGATCTTCACCATATCCTCGATGGTCAGATTCTGCGCGGCGTCCAACTGGTCCCGCGTCATCGCCGCGCGCTGCGACGGCGGCCGCCGGGAATCGTTGTACAGCCACGGCTGCGATTCCCATTTCTCCGGGGTGAGCGGCGAGTCCTTCAGCATGTTCACCGGGGAGGTGTTGTTGTTCTGCATGTAACCCTGGGGAGGATTTTCGAGCTGAACCAGATCCTGGAGCTTGTGGACGCCCAGCCACTCGCATTCGCCGTCGCCCCGCATCGGCCGCGTATGATCACAGCCCGCCTTACGGATCGGCACCCGGCCGTTGCGCAGGTAGTAAATGTCGCCATCCACGGTGGACACCATGATGTTCTGCGCCATGTATTGCAGGTTCGCCAGCGCTTTCTTCATCTCCGCCAGGTTCTTCGCCGTGGTCATTTGCCATGCCTGCTCGATCAGGCCGATCTCGCTGTGATACGGCGTTGCCATGGAGTACGCCTTGCCGTCCTTGTGAGCCCAGATGGGGCCGTGATGCGTGTACTCGATGGCTACTTCCCGGGGCCTCCCCCCTTTCACCGCGATGGTCTCCTTCACCACGGTGACCGGCTTCCATTCGCCCTTGAAGAGATACTTGCCGTCCTTCACCGTTTCCTCGAACACATCGGCCGTGTCGGGTCCACCCGTGGTCATCGCCACGGACACGTGATACGAGTGGCCGAGCGTGGGGAACGGCAGGCCCACGCGAGCCCCGCCGGAATACGCCATCTCCCCGCCATACACGCGGGTCTCCCAATATCGTGTTTCGCCGTACCAGCTCAGATGCGGATCCACCACCGCCAGCGGCGCCTTGGCCTGGGTGCGCGAGGGCGCCACCAGCATCTGGTTGGAGCCGCGGTACATGATCGGGTCGGGCTCGATGCCGCCGCGGCGAAGATCGGCCGCCGCGTCGCCCTGGTGCCAGCTCCAGATGGTGAAGCGGCTGTACCCCACAATTTGCGCCGGGGTGACCTTGAATCCCCAGGCCGGCAGCTTCGCGGGATTCTCTTCGATATAACGGTTGATACCGCGCACGTAGGCCTCGATGATGGCTCGCGTCTTCGGCTGCAGCGTTTTGTACTTTTCTTCCGCGATGCGGCGATGGCCCCACATGCGTTGCAGGAAGTCGTGCCGGTACCAATCTTCGCCGAACGCCTCGGCCATGGTGCCGTCGGACTTGCGCAGGTTGCGCATCAGCTCCTCCAGCCGGTCCTCCGCCTGTGCGTATCCGGAGGCGAACGCGGCTCCCTCGGCAGTCTTGGCGAAGATGTGCGCGACTCCGAAGTTGTCCCGCAGGATTTCCACTTTTTCCGCGGCGACGGCGGCGCTGGCCGCCAAGAGCAT